>JBFMBP010000086.1 GCA_040755155.1 Candidatus Omnitrophota bacterium
ACATGAGTTATTAAGAGTAACAAGCATACCCCCGTTTTCCAAATTGAAAACGGGGGATGTATGAATTAGCGCTGAATATTCGGCTGGGGAATGCGCTGAGGAGCGCCATTTACTATCTCAAGGGCAAGAAACAGCCTTGCCCTTGCCACCCACTCTGGAATGATGAATGATGAATGATGAATGATGAATGATGAATGATGAGTGATGAGTGATGAATGATGAATGATGAAAAAGATTGTTGGATTAAATACGCGACCTATCCTATTTTTCCGATCTTTATTCAAAATCAAAAGGAATGTACAAGGTCAGAAAAAACTTTGCCTCATCGCCGTTGTAATTCAGGATATCTCAAGGGCAAGAAACAACCTTGCCCTTGCCACCCCGATATCCCGCCGCCCCGATTTTTAATGCTTGAAGCAACGCATTCCCGTGAAGACCATTGCCGCGCCCTTCTCGTTGCAAGCTTGAACGGCGTCGGCGTCGCGCAGCGAGCCGCCGGGCTGAACGATGGCGGATACTCCTTGGTCTAGCAGGGCGTCCACTCCGTCGCGGAAGGGGAAGAAGGCGTCGGATGCGGCTACGGCGCCTAAGAGGCCGCCTTTGGTTTCTTCCACCTCGTTTTCGATCTCGTCGAGGACGGCGCCGTTCATCACGCCGGTTTTCACCTCCAAGACCAGGGCGTCGAAATTCATGCCGTGATTTTGAATGGCGATAAGCGCCCGGCGGGAGTCGTAGGCTTTGTTGACGCATTGCTTGGCCATCATGACGCGATCCTGGCCGCCCGCGCCGATGGAGACGGTGGCCAGATTTTTGGCCGTAAGCACGGAGTTGGAAATTACGCCCGTTTCCACCATCCAGGCGAACCAGAGGTCTTTCATCTCCGCCGCAGACGGAGAACGCTCGACGGAGACGGTTTTATCGCTGCGAACCATCTTGCCGTCCTGCATTTCCCGGACGGGGAGGTTGTGCGGCGTTTCGACGTTGGCGGAAAAATCCTCGAAGGAACGAATGGGGACGTTGTTAGGGCCGACGGTAGGAACGTAGGACCATTGTTGGATCAGGGAGCCGTCGGAAAGGGTTTTCATATCCAAATAACGTTCGCCAAGAGAATCCTTAAGGCGGTCGATATTCTTGAGACGCACGATGCGCAGGTTTTTGCGCTGCTTCAGGATGTCCACGGCGCCTTTTTCGTATTCGGGAGCGCAGACGACTTCGTAGTATTGCGAAGCGATCGCTTCCGCCGTTTCGGCGTCGACGGCCCGGTTGAGGACGACAACGCCGCCGAAGGGCGCGATGGGATCGGCTTCCCAGGCTTTCGCGTAGGCTTCCGCCAGCGAGCCGCCCAAGGCGACGCCGCAGGGATTGTTATGTTTGATGATGACGACGCAAGGCTCCTCGTGGAAATATTTGAGGATGTTGAGGCCGCTGTCGATGTCGGTCAGGTTGGTTTTGCTGGGATGCTTGCCGAACTGGATAAGCGACTCTTCGTTCATCGAGCCGACCAATTCGCGGCCTTTGTGGATAAATTCGATGCCCGCAAGGATGATGTTGCCGTTGATGGGGCGATAGAGCGCCGCTTCCTGGCCGGGATTCTCGCCGTAGCGCAGCCCGCGCTCTTCCACGCCCCCTTCGCTAGGCAAAGACCAGGTAACTTTTTCGTAAAGGCAGACCTGAGCTTCGAAAGCCCGCAACGCATTAGGATGTTCGGGATCGTCAGCGAATCCCACGAAGTAGTATTTGGGAAAATGATCGTCAATGATCGTGTGGTATTGCTTAACGTTCACTAGTTTGCTCCTGGATTGGGTGGATTATTATATTTATTGCAATTTTCGAAAACGCTTAATTTATAAATTATCTTCCGTTATTCCCGCTTGTTTAAGCAAATGCAGCAACAAGCCTCGCTTTAAAGGCCGATTGGCATGAATGGGAACGGAAAGACGAATATCGCTTCCCTCTCTGCCATAGATATAATGGCTTCCATGTATGCGCAAGAGCCGCCAACCATGACGTTCAAGCGCCTGCGCCAGTTCTTTGCCGGAAATGCACTTCATATAGCAATTTCTACAACGCGCGAATGGTTATCGGCGGAAGGCGTTTTCAAATCTACCGAGAGGCATCCTTCGACGGCTTCATAAAGGTTAGCAAGAAGTTCTTCGAAGGTTTCGCCTTGCGTAGCGCAGCCTGGGATAGCGGGTACTTCCGCCCAATAACCGCCTTCCTCCGCTTCATGCACGATGACTTTGATTTTCATGGCGATTATTCCTTCCGCGTAGTTTTTTCTATTCGATTTGACATCAATACAATGTCGTTTACATTTCAAAATTTTGTTATTGGATCGGATGATAATTGTAAGTATTGATAGATGATTTTATTAGTATCGGATTATCATAATCTTTTTCTCGTTTTCAATTTTTCAATTTCACGAAGAAACCTATTGTTTAGCTATTTGATCGTCGCCTTATGAAAATCTTACCCATTTCATCTCCCTCGCCATAGGGAGACGGATAGCGAATCATAGCCTGACGTTCGATGTTTGGCGCATTCGCACCGCCGAAGAGATTATTGACGGATTTTCACTTTTTCGGCTTATTCAATACCCCCTGCAATAAATCGAAAGGATTAAACGGCGCGGTTTTGGCGGGCGTGGCGGCTTCGAGTTCGCCCGTGGCGGCGGCGGGGGAGGCTTTTTGTTTAAGATTGAACAGGGGCGCCAAATTGGGGAGGCCTTTTTTCTGCAATTGCTCCAGCCCTTTGCCCAGCAGAGCGTTTTGCAGGATCTGCGCCAGGCTGGCGTCGGGCGCCGGTTTGATGTTGGGAAAGGCGCCGCTCAACGCAAAGGGGATAGCGATGCGGTTCTTCTCGTCGGCGAGATAGCGGAATAAGCTCGCTTTTTGGATAAGGTTATCCGAAAAACCTTTGGATAAATTCAACACGCCGGTCGAATCGACTAGCCGGTCGAAATTCATCCATCCCCCTCCATTCACCGTCCAGTCCGTGGCGGAAATGACGAGATCGCTGAATTGGATTTTCCCATCGCTGACAGTGAAAATCGCTTGGAGCGCGTTGAAAAGCGTATTGCGCGAAGCGAATACGCTGGGGAATTTCGCTTGCAAATCGGGCGCGATGAAGTTGGTTAATCCGGGCATTCCCGTCATGCCTTTCAGTACGCCGTCGGCGATGTTCGCATCGAGAATAACGCCGTCGAGAATTTCGATTTCGCCGTTTCCTTTCAGGGTGGATTGAATCGCCTTCCATTCCGCTCCGTTTCCTTCCAAGCCCAGATTGAAATTCAAGCGGCCTTCCATGCTCTTGGGCAGGGAGGAACCGGCGCCGGTGAAATATTCTGCGATATTCAGTTTTTCCGCTTGCGCGCCGATTGCAAAGCGGGGCGGCGAAGCATTGAAATCGTATTCCGCTTTTCCCTTCAAGGCGCCGCTTAGCGTCTCGGCGGCGAGATTGCCTATCGTCAATACGCGCTTCGCTAAATTGAAATCTCCTTTCAAATTAGAGTAATCCATGCCGGAGAATCTGCCTTTGGGCGAGACGAGGTTTCCTTTCGCGGCGTATCCGCCCTTATCCGACCAGAAGCGCCCATCGCAAACTGCATCGTTGAGCATGTCCGGTTTGGCGGACGCTTCCGCGTTTTGCCGCAGATCGTCCAGATAGAATTCCGGCGCAGAGACGCGGAAGGTCAAGGCGGGCGGATTGATTTTTTCCGCCTGAGCGGAGAGGTTTACCGCCGATCGTCCGATGTTGAAGGAGCATTCTTTGACTTCCGCCTTATCTCCGTTGAGCAGAACTTGGGCGTTCAGGTTGGAGATGGGCTTGGTCAGAGAAGGAACTTTGGCTTGAACCTGCTTCAGCCCCAGCGTTCCTTGCAGCGAAAGCGCATCCCCTTTCCGCTTGATCTCCAATTGCGCAGCCAGGCTGCCCACCGGATCGTATTTGGCTAATAAGGGACTGATTCTTTTTATATTGTCCAGTTTGGCGGATGGCATTGAGAGGGAGAATTCCAGCGCGCCGTTTTTATCACGCGGAATTTTACCGGAACCGGTTATTTCGGTTTTATCGATCCGGAGGTTGGTTTTATCTATGGCGACTGGCGTTTCGGCGAGCCGGGCGTCGGCGATCCAGCGAAAGGCGGTTCCTTTGGGTTTACGATAATAATCGGCGTATGCCATTTCGCATTCGGTTCCATCGATCTCGCCATGAAACTTGAGATTGCCGGAATTGCCTTCAAAATGCGCCAAACCGCTCAAGGATCCCTCGGCCTTCCATTCCGCAGGCAACGATTTCGAAAGCAACGGCATTTTCAGCAATTTTCCCGCGTCGATGGAATCGAATTGCGCGTCGCCATTTATGTTAATATCTTTCACTGAAGTCAACTTTTCGATTTTCCCTTTAAATAAAAAATTGGGTTTGGCGGAGCCGAACAAACCCGATTGGAAATCGATCTCCGGCAAGGATATGTTCTTTTCGTACATTTGAAATTTGGCGTTGGCTTGCATAGAGCCGGAAAGTTCCAGCCCATCGGGCAGATAATCCATCAAAAAAGGCAAGGCGTTAACGATTTTGTCCATCGGTAGGGAATCGATTTTCAATCTTCCTTCGACGGGATAAACGCTAAATGCGGATTCGGCGCTTTTATCTTTGTTTCCTTCTCCTTGGACGTCCAGGTTTCGTTTATCGGATAGAATGGCGGCGGAAAGATGAAAATTGTAAGGCTGAAGAGTAGAAAAGAAATTGGTTACGGATAGATCGCATTGGCTGACGCGAAGTTCCTTTCCTCCTTGTTTATCGACGAAGCGCAACTCGCCGTTGCGAACCTGAAAATTCGACAACATCAGCCGTTCTGTACTCTTCGGCGCGGAGTCGACGGAAGCGGGTGAGGGAACGCCTCCGGTCTTCGACGCTTCTTCAGGCTTTCCCAAACTAGCGGCGTTCCATTGTCCTTTTTGATCTCGAACGATTTCGATAACGGGGTCTTGCAGAATGAACCGGCCGACGGCGATTTCTCGTTTGAACAATAACGGCCATAGTTGGAGATCGATGAGCACGCTAGGAGTTTTGATGAAATCCTTGACGGAAAATTTGGGATCGTCCGCCAAAGAGAAGTTCGTTAGCCGGACGCCGATGCCGCTCCACAACGTTACGTCGATTTTTTCGACGGAAGGTTTGCGCCCCAGCGCCTTTTCCGCCTGCGCTAAAAGAACCTCCTTGTTGGAATCGACCAATCTGCCAAGATTGAGAACAACGGCCGCTGCAGCTATAAGAAAAAGCAGGCAAAGAATTCCAATAGCGATCAGCGCTTTTCGGTTGAAGATTTTGGTGATGTCTATCATTTTCTTCTCCCTGTTCCATTGAGAACGAAATCGCCAATAATCCTTATCCATCATTGAAGATGGAGTTATTTTGCTTATCGTATTGAATCACGAAATTAAAAATAAAAACACGAAAAAAAGGGAAAAAATATTGGCGAAAGGAATCGCGTTAAGAGATGGATTTTTCCATAGAAATTCCAAATCCCGTTTTTACAATGAACGGTAAACAATCTTCCGGCTGATTTGTTATTGACTTCCCTTTATTTTTCATAATACCATAACGTCGAATTGCGGCGGCGTTACAACGGACTTTTGGAGGAAATTTATGCGAAGAAAATTATATCTATCCATTATATTCGTTTTATTGGCGGCTTTTCGCCAGGGCGCGTCTCAAGACCTTTCGGGTTTGGAGCAAATCAAGCCGGGGCATTCGCGCGCCGTCACTTCCGCCGATCCCGATCCCAATAGCAATGCAGATAGAATCCGATACGTAAAATCCGGTGAGACGGCGGTACTGGCGGATATCAAGGGACCGGCGGTCATCCGCCACATCTGGCTGACGTTCAACGAGGCGCGTCCTAACTGGCTGGAAGCGGAAGGCTCGGCGCGTCCGGATGAGATCGTAATTCGGATGTACTGGGACGATAACACGGAACCCGCCGTTGAGGCGCCCCTCGGCGATTTCTTCGGCGCGGGATTCGGCCTGCGCCGGGAAATCGTTTCGGCGCCGGTGCAGGTGGAGAGCGGCGATGGGTACAACTGCTATTGGCCTATGCCTTTTCACAAGCGCGGGCTGATTACGATAACGAACGAAGGCGTAAAAAACGTACGCAGTTTCTACTACCATATCGATTATACGCAGGATGAGAGCCTCTCGGAGAAGACGGGATATTTTTGCGCGCAATACCGGAATGAATTTCCGGAGAAAACGGGGGGCGATTACTTGATTCTCGATGCGGAAGGGGAAGGCCAATATGTCGGTACGGTGATGTCCGTCCGCTCGCGCAGCCCCTTTTGGTTCGGCGAAGGCGATGCGAAATTTTACGTCGATGGCGAGAAGAAGCCTACGATTCAGGGGACGGGGACGGAAGATTATTTCTTGATGGCGTGGGGGTTGAACGAGAGACTGTTTCCCTATTTCGGCTGCACGTACATGAGCACGGATTTTGAAGATTTGGGCGTGGAGTATTGCCTTTATCGCTGGCATATCCTCGATCCCGTGCGCTTTACGAAATCGCTGCGGTTTGAAATCGAGCATACGGGATGGATCACCGCCGACGAAACGGAGAGCGGGAAAATCGAAGGCCATGTGGAGCGGGAGGACGATATGGCCACGGTAGCTTTCTGGTATCAAATCGGCCAGCCGAAGCGCTTCGCCAAACTGCCGCCGCTGGCGGAGCGGATATTGCCCAATCTCGACATCGTCATCGAAGGCAAGATATTGCAACCGACCGTTCGGCATTCACCCGGCATTCTCGAACTGCAGAAGGGATACGACTGGACCGGCGACGGCCAGATTTTCTTCATGCCAGCGAGCAGCAAGCCATATCTGGAGGCGGATTTCCAGGTCGATAAGGAAGAATATCGCGGCTTGATTTTGCGTTTTACCTACGCGAACGACTATGGGATATACCGGATTTTTCTGGACGGCAAAAACATCAGTCAGCCGGAAGATTATATGGCCGGTCACAAACTGAAAGATTACGATTTCTACTCCAAGGAATTGAAAGTGAAGGATATTTATCTCGGCAGTTTCGCGCTCACGGCGGGAAAACATACGCTGAGGCTCGAATGCGTCGGCCAGAATCCGCTTGCGAACGGGAACTATGCCGGCCTCGATTCCGTAAGGCTTCGAGAACGATGGAATACGAAACGAAAAGCTTTGCAGTGATTTGGATTCACATAATAAATAGTGGATTTTATGTGTATTCCATTATTCCATGTTGAGGGAATGGGATGGCCGTTCATGATGGATTAATACAAGTCTTATTAAGAATGCGACCTAAAATTCCCTTGCCCTTTGGGCTGATCTTTACCTAGAAGTTATTGTTAGTCCGAATCAAGATGGCCAGGATGAAAGGATGACCAGGATGGCTCGATGGCGTTTATTGGATTGAATCGCGAAAACGCGAAAGAAAAAGAAGGACACGAAAAAAGAAAAGAAAAACGGTTAGCGAAAGGAATAGCATTGCGAACGGAATTTTCTGAGATAGGCAATAGAATCCGAGATATCCGTAATTCGAATATTTCGTGGAATTCGAGTTATTTCGTAGTTTCGCAATTCAAAAACGCTGCAGAAATAAAGTCCATGCGCAGTTCTGGGACGGTTTTTCCAAATTGCAGGCGGGACGCCTGCACTCCCAGGTTGCGTAACATGAGTTACTTACTCCATCCAGAATGGTTCGATGCGCTTCCCTGCGGGCTGAATAGAGGCGATGTCATTGCAAAATCGAATTACGCCTCCACGAGAAGGGCGTATCTCTCGCGGGCGGCGTTGCAGATGTTGCAGATAGAGAGCATGACGGGGACTTCCACCAACACTCCGACAACGGTCGCCAAAGCGGCGCCGGAATCGGCGCCGTAAAGCGCGATGGCCGTCGCCACCGCCAATTCGAAAAAGTTGCTGGCGCCGATCAAAGCGCCGGGACTCGCCACGTTATGAGGGACTTTAAAGCGCCCCATCAATAGAAACGTCAAAGAAGCGTTGAAATAGACTTGAATCGCAATGGGAATCGCGATGAGAATCACGTGGAACCAACGCAGCGCGATATTCTCGGATTGGAAAGAAAAGATGCAAACCAGCGTGAGCAGAAGCGCAACGATCGTTACGGGGTGGAAGAAGGGAACGAATGTATTGTCAAACCATTCCCGCCCTTTGGATTTAATGAGAAGCAGGCGGGATATAAATCCTGCTAACAAGGGAATGACGATGAACAGGATGACTGCGTAGAAGAGAACGTCATACGGAACTTCAAGATTGGATGCGCCGGTAACCAGGAATTTCACGATGGGCGCGAAGGCGAACAACATGATGAGGTCGTTGACCGATACTTGAACCAGCGTATAGGCCGGATCGCCGTCGGTGAGATAACTCCATACGAATACCATCGCCGTGCAGGGAGCGGCCGCCAGGATGATGACTCCCGCGATATATTGATCGGCCAATTCGCAGCCAATCCACGGAAGAAACAACCAATTGAAAAACAGCCACCCTAACAAAGCCATGGAAAACGGTTTGACTAGCCAATTGTCGAAAAGGGTGATGAGGAGGCCTTTGGGTTTTTTCCCGACGTTCAAGATCGACGAGAAGTCCACTTTGACCATCATGGGGTAAATCATCAACCAGATCAGCACGGCGATAGGGATATTGATATGGCTGCCGGAACCAAACTCCGATTCTCGCAGAAATTCGGTGAAATGGGGAAATATCCGCCCGATGAATACTCCCAGGATCATGCAAATCGCTACCCATAAAGTCAGATAACGCTCGAAGATATTCAATCGTTTTTTGCTCATCGAAAACCTCTTGGAATAAGCGATTAAGTTCTATAACGCTTAGAAAGAAAGCGGTGGGCGGCGGCTTACGACATCGGCTTACGGGCGGATATCGCCATGCTGGCGGCGTAATCGCCGAGTTTGGCGCCGGGAGGAAGCGCCTCTTTGATTTTCTTATAGAGCGGGTCTTGGATTTCCTTCATGGAATCGATATAGGACTCTCGTTTTTCCATGCGGATGTCCGTCAGATTCGCTTGCGCCATCATGCGCCGCGTCTCATCGGCCAGGACGGCTCCGGCGACGCAGCCGACCAAGGCTTCCACCATTTCGGAGATTATCGGCGGCAACGGCTGCAACAAAGCGATGTCGGAGACGGCGGCGCGTCCACCCGGCTTCAAGACGCGGTATATTTCTCGCCAGACTTGGGGCTTGTCCGGTGAGAGGTTAATGACGCAATTGGAGATCAAGACATCGACGCTGTTGTCGGCGAGGGGAAGATGTTCGATCTCGCCCAGGCGGAATTCCACGTTGGACAGACCGGTTTGCTGGGTATAAGCCGCAATATTCTTGCGGGCTTTGGAAAGCATTTCGGGGGTCATATCCACGCCGATGGCGCATCCAGATGCGCCGACTTTGCGGCCGGCGATGAAGATGTCGAAGCCGCCGCCGCTGCCGAGATCGACGACGGTTTCGCCAGGTTGGAGCGAAGCCAGGGCTACGGGATTGCCGCAGGAGAGGCCCATATTAGCCCCTTCGGGCAAGCCCGCCAGATCGTCTGTGGAATAGCCGATGGTTTGCGCCAGTTGGCTGGCGGCGTCTCCCGAGTCCGCGCTGCAGCAGGAGGAGGGGCCGCAGCAGGAGGCGCCGGGGCTTATGGCGATGCGGCCGTAGCCTTCGCGCACTTTTTGGCGGATAGATTCTTGGTCTTGGAGATTAGTCGTTTGATTCATAGTAAAAATTCCTTTTGGAAAAATAATGGTGAATGATGAATGATGAGCCAGTCTGCCGAGAAAAAACTATCGACGATTTCAAGCAGAAAAAACCTTGCCTTTACGCCCCGCCGTTAAAACGGCGGGCTATTATCGTTTGCCCCTTTAAAGGGGCATTATAAAATAGCCCAGTCGCGTAGGATGGGTCGCGTTTTTTGACCCATCACTATTCCATAGAGGAGCAATTGATGGGTCAAACGACGCGACCCTTCCTACGATTTGATACTTGTCACCTTGTCCCCATTCATCATTAGTTTCTACCTATACCAGTCTTTGCGCGTTAAGGGTTGCTCGCTGCGGCCTTCCGCATCGCGGCGGACGAGCAGCGATTGATAGAGGTTCAGGCGCCCGACTTTGAAACGGTAGGCGGAGCCGGACATATACAGCCGCCAAACGCGATAGGTCGGCTCATCGACGTATAGCAGCGCTTGCTCATGGCGTTCTTCCAAACGCCGCACCCAATGGCGCAAAGTGAGGATGTAATGTTCGCGCAGGTTTTCTACATCGCGAACCTCGAATCCAGCCGCTTCCGCCTCGGCCAGCGTTGTAGAGATGGGCGTCAGTTCGCCGTCGGGAAAAACGTAAGCGCCGGTGAAGGAATCGCTATTTTCATTGCTTTCGCCGCAGCAATTGGCAATCCCATGATTCAAAAAAACTCCTCCCGGTTTGAGCAACTCATAGGCTTTGGCGAAATAAACCGGCAGTAATTTTTCGCCCACATGTTCGAACATCCCTACGCTGACCAATGCGTCGTAGGCGCCTGGATCGGACAACTCGCGGTAGTCGCGCAGGAGCGCGCAGCAGCGATTGGCAAGGCTGGCCCCGGCTATGCGTTGATTGGCGAGTTCAACCTGGGGCTGGCTGAGGGTGATACCCGTCGCGTCCACGCCATAATGGCGAGCGGCATGCAAAATCAGCGCGCCCCAACCGCAGCCGATATCAAGCAGGCGCTGTCCCGGCTGCAAGCGGAGTTTGCGGCATAAGTAATCCAGTTTGTCTTCCTGAGCCTGATCCAAGGAAACATCCGGATTTTGGAAATAGGCGCAGGAATAGGACATGGAGCGGTCCAGCCATAGGGCGTAGAAATCGTTGGATACGTCATAATGGTAAGTCACCGCCTCCCGATCCCGCTGGATGGAATGAAGTTTTCCTTTCAACTTAGCTGGTCCCCGATGGGCGTATCGGCGCTCTGGACCGGCGGGAAGTTGCAGCAATATCCCGGCGGCGCGCCATTTCTTCCCAAAACTTCTGGACCGGTTCGTTAGTAAGTTGGAGAGACTAAAGACATCTTCCGCATTTCCTTCAATATCGAAATCGTCGAACAAATACGCTTCGGCCAATCCCACTTCGCCGCCGGAAAGCAACATGCTGCGCAGCGAACCCGGATGATTGAGAACCATCGTCGCCTTGCGGGGAGCATCGTCTGGGAAGCAGGTTCCGTTCCACAAGCGAAAACCGACGTCGCGCGTAATCTTTTCGTCAACCATTTCGCGAAGCAAAGACAAGGTCAGTTCCGCCTCCTTGGCGCTGGCGTTCGTATTCATGATTCATCTCCTCCCGATGGTCATGATCCAAAACGTTAAGGCTTCTTACTAAACTATAACACTTGGAACCGCCTTGGGCATGGGAGTTTTCCTATCATGAGAACGAATTTTCAGCATGGATTTTTTTTACAAAGGTCTTCCGGTTTCATCTTCAATATTTGCTTCAGTTTTTTGCGGTCGCAGCATAATTGTTCGTCTTTATTCAGTTTCGGCAGGGCCATATCTTTTTCCAGGACGGCGAGCGCCGATTGGAGGATTTGGCGAAATTCCGGCGACGAAAGGCCGCTGGAAAGGCGGTAATGCACCCAGCGCCCGCGCTTTACGCTATCCACCCATCCCGCATGTTTGAGAATCGACATGTGTTTGGAGACGGTGGAGGGCGCCAGAGCGAGCAGCTCGACGATTTGGCAGACGCACAATTCCCCGTCTCGGAGCGCCAATAGCGCCCGGAGGCGATGCTCGTCGCCCAGGGCTTTGCAGACGGCCACGAGCCGTTGGAGTACATTTTTATATTTCGCCATATAACGAATTATAGAAGACGAAGCCATCTTGTCAAGCGGGAAATGGAATTGCGATTCCGAAAATATGAATTATGCAATAATACATTCCCGCTAAAATAAAAATGGTTCCCGTAACCATCCGCGCCCACCATTCGAATTGGGCAATGCGTTGATAAGCCCGGCCGAGAGAAAACGCGCCCAGCGCAATAATAAAAGCGAAAGCCGCAACCGGAAGCGCCGTTCCTGCGCCGTAAAGGGCGGGCGCGGCGAATCCCGATCGCATCTTGACGGCCAGGGGAATCAAACCTCCGAAGAACAACGCCGCCGAAACCGGGCAGAAGGCTAAAGCGAAGATCATACCCAATAGCCCCGCGCCCCAAAGGCCGCCGGAATCAGCTCGTTTTTGCGCCCATTGGCTCATCCGTCCATTGCCCAAATTCATACTCAACAGTTCAAGGAGGAACATGCCGGTCAGAATGAGCAGGGGTCCCAAAATTTTGTTCATATATTTTTGCAGGAAAAACGAGAGTTGCGGGATGGAAAGAAAACTGGACGCAATCAACGCGCCGAGAACCACATACGTTGTCATCCGGCCCAGCGTATAGAAGACGCCTGTCCCCAATACCCACAGCGGACGATCCATCTTGCGGCCAATATAGGACATAGCGGCGATGTTGGACGCCAAGGGGCATGGGCTGATCGAAGTCAAGATGCCCAGCCATAAGGCCGAAGCGGCGCCGAATAACCACTCAGCCATTGTCTTCTCCAAGAAATGTTTTAGCTTCCTTCTGGATATAGGCGATAAAGGCTTCCTTTTCGCCGGACAGACTCCAAATGTCATCCAGGTTTTTCCATTTCGTCTCTTTTCCGTCAACAATATCCGATAAAATAACGGACTTCGTCGCCAGCTGATAATCTTCTATAAAATGTTCGTTGCCGGGTTCTTCGACGTTGACGACTTTCCAAACCAGACGGCCAGCGTCAAGCGCGCCGGGAAAGCCGGTTTTAAGGGCTTCGTCCGCATAGGCTTCCATGTTCATGCAGGTTGTGCAGCGGGCGTTGCCGTGGAAGTAATAGGCGACGAGTTGGCGGCCTTCGCTGGCGGCAGGCTGCGATGAATCCGCCGCTTGTTTCTCAGCGGGCATCGTCGCAGGAGCGGATTTCATTTCGGAATAGAACATGGCGGCGACGCTTCCGACGACGAAAAGCAATAAAACGAATGTAACGATCCGCTTTGCATTCATGGGACGGCTCCTTTCAAGCCAATATAGTCAAACGCGCTTTGTTTAAGGCGGCTTCTATTCGTTCTTCCGTTAGGGGCGATTCTTTTTTCTTCATGCCAATCATTTCCAACTGAAGATGTTTTATCTTCGTAAATCCCGCTTTTTCCATAATGATTTTGGCGCAATCTTTGGGACAGCCGTCGATGACGAGAAGGCGTTCGGCGTTGCTCGTCATGTCCAGAATTTCAGGGATTTCCGCCGCAATGGCGGCGGCGCAGCACATGGAAGCTATTTTTTCCTGAGACAACCTGCGGGCGGTCTGATCCGCAATCGCGCCCACATCGGCGGCGCCGGAACAGGAAAAGACCATGTTGTATTTCATAGGTCCGCAAGAGCAATTGGGGGAACTCATGATGGATATCTCCTTTTATAAATGGATTGGCGGCCATAGGGGCGCCGCTGCGATTACGAAAAGAATTTCTTGATTTCATCGGCGGATAGCATCTTTCCCGCCGAGACGACTTTTCCGTTCAGCGCCAGGGCGGGGGTAGTCATCACGCCGAAGGAAACGATATCGTTGATGTCTTGCACTTTCTCGATGGCGTACTCGATTCCCGCCTCTTGGGCGGCGCGTTCGGCGTTGGCCATTAGGGTTTTGCATTTGGGGCAGCCAGTTCCCAGGATTTGAATTTTTTTCATGATGGATTTTCCTTTCTTGGTTCGAATCGGCGATCCGCCGCGATGGGATTCGATGGATCGATCTTCACCGCATCCATCCAACCGCAGCGCTCCGTCGGAAATGCGTCAAAACGGGGATTGTAGGGCTTGATATCCAGCAGCGGCGTTCGATCCAAAATATCCACATCGCTTATATGAAGAACGCCGCCTTCGACGGTGAGAAGCCGCACGCAGGAGAGTCCGATAGGATTGGGGCGGCTGGGCGCGCGCGTGGAGAAAAGGCCGCGAGGTTGTTCGTCCATGAATGGTTTGACTAAGAGGTTCGCAGGCGCAGCGCGATCGAACCAGTACAGCAGCCATAGGCGGTCGAATCCCTCCAAATCTTTCAATCCTTCCGTATATTCGGGATACAGTTCGATCCGTCCCGGCGAACCAGCGGCCATGCAGGATTGAATGGGCGTTCCAGCAGCTTGCTGGAAAGAAGAACGAATTACGCCGATAGGTTCGAGTATTATTGGTTTCATTTTCATTCTCTCTTTCAATGGATTATCCAGCCCCAGAACAAGCCGCTGACCGTCGCCATGACTACGACGAGAGAAACATAAAAAATAGTTTTCTTGGTTCCGATGACGCTGCGAATCACCAACATGCTGGGCAAACTGAGTGCGGGTCCCGCCAATAAGAGCGCCAGGGCTGGGCCTTGGCCCATGCCGCTGCCGATCAGTCCTTGCAGAATGGGGATTTCCGTTAGTGTGGCGAAATACATGAAGGCGCCGAAGACGGAAGCGAAGAGGTTAGAAAAAAGCGAATTGCCTCCTACCGCCGAGCTAACCCATTTTGAAGGAATAATTCCTTCCTGTCCGGGGCGGCCAAGCAGAAAGCCCGCCGCCAATACGCCTAAGAACAACAGCGGCAGAATCTGTTTGGCGAATCCCCACGAACTGGCGAACCAATCGCCTAGCTCATCATGGCGGGAAGCGATCAAAATCGACAAGCCAAGAAATCCAGCGGCGAAGGATGCCGCTGGAATATGAGGCAAAAGAAAGGCAAGCATGGCGGCGGGAGCGCTGGCGAATAGAACATTCCACCATTTTACACGAAACCAGAAAACGAGCATAACGGCCAAGCAGACCGAGAACAAACCGGTTAGCGGCCACTTGACGGAGTAAATCCAAAACCAAATCCCCGCCGAACTCTCCGGCTTAGCCCAGTTGGCGAAGACGAGAATCGCCGCCAGCGCGGCGAAGTAGAAAGCGTTTTGCCAAAGAGGGCGTGAGGGATCTGTTTCGGGTAAATCCGCCGCCGCATTCGCTTTGGCGATTTCTTCTTTGCGAAAAATGAAGTGCATGGCCAGGCCGACGACCACGCTGAATACGATCGCGCCCACTGCCCGCGCCAGTCCCATGTCAAATCCAAGAACCGCCGCCGTCAGGACGATGGCCAAAACATTGATGGCGGGGCCGGAATAGAGAAACGCCGTGGCGGGACCGAGTCCGGCGCCCATGCGGTAGATGCCCGCGAACAACGGCAAGACGGTGCATGAACAGACGGCGAGAATAGTTCCCGAAATAGAGGCGACGCCATAAGCGAGAACTTTCGGGGCTTTGGGGCCGAGATATTTCATAACGGCATTTTGACGGACGAAGACGGAGATGGCTCCGGCAATGAAGAAAGCTGGAACCAAGCATAATAGAACATGCTCCCGGGCGTACCACTTTACAAGATGCAACGACTCCAGCAGCGCGTTTAGAAAACGGCTATTATTTACCGGCAGATAATAGCAGCCGAGAAAAACGGCAGCGATGAGAGATAATTTTTTGCTTTCCGATTTCCAATTCATGGTGTTTTTGCCTAATTGTCCAAATAGCCAATGACTTGATAAAAAAAATTCAAACGAATTTCTTCTCCGACTGATGGGATTCTTGAAGGACGCTTTCCACGCAGTTGAAGAAATTCGTTATGCAATGCGTTCGCAGGCGATAGAAAACCTGGTTGCCCCGTTTGTCGTCCTGAATGACTCCCGCATTGCGCAAGATAGACAGATGCTTGGATACAGTGGAAATGTCCGAGCCGATCAACTCCGTCAGTTCGCAGACGCAACGCTCGCCGTCTTTCAGCGTCTCCACGATGAAAAGCCGCGCCGGGTGGGCTAAGGCTTTAATGATCCGGCAACGGGCTTCAAGCCGGCGTTTGGTTTTTTCTTCCATAATTTCACTTCCTATTTGGCATTTTAGCCAAATTGCCAATTAAAAGCAAGTGGCGAGTGAAAAGTGATGAGTGACGTTGATTGAATCCCATACCTAACCAGTCGCGCAGGGTAGGCTAAAAGCGAAGCGCAGCCCGCCAGAGGCGACTGAAGAGAGACTCCTTATTCTATCCCTTCCCCTCTTTCCGCAGTTTTTCCGCCAACTCGCTCCATAATTTCATTCGTTCCTGGATTTGTTTTTCACGCCCCCGGTCGGTGGGTTCGTAAAACGTCATACCCCGCAATTCGTCCGGCAGATGCTCTTGCGCCGTGAAGGCCTCTTCATAGTCGTGCGCGTATTGGTAGCCTTTGCCGTAGCCGAGATTCTTCATCAAGCGCGTGGGCGCGTTGCGGATATGCAAAGGAACGGGCAGGTAGCCGTATTGCTTCACCGCCTCCACCGCTTTGCCGTAGGCTTTGTAGATGGCGTTGCTCTTGGGCGCCGTCGCCATATAAACCGCCGCTTCCGCCAGCGCCAATTCCCCCTCCGGCGATCCCAGAAAATGATAGGCGTCCCGCGCGGCGATGGCCAACAGCAGCGCGTTGGGATCGGCCAGCCCTACATCTTCCGCCGCGAAGCGGATGATGCGCCGCGCCGCGTAGAGCGGGTCTTCCCCCGCTTCCAGCATCCGCGCCAGCCAGTAGAGCGTCCCCTGCGGGTCGCTGTCCCTCATGCTTTTGTGCAGCGCCGAGATGATGTTGTAATGCTCCTCGCCGGATTTGTCGTAGAGAATGCGCTTCTCTTGTATGGCGCGGGCGGCGTCTTCCCGCGTCAGCCGGATTTCGCTTCCCTCCGCCGCCAAAAACTCGACGACCTGCTCCAGAGTATTCAACGCCACCCGCGCGTCGCCGTGGGAAACGGACGCTATCGCTTCCAGCGCGTCCGCATTATATTGGATATCACTCCCTTCGTTTTGCAAAAACTCCACCCCACGCCGCAGGATGTTCATCTGATGTTCCAACGTCAACGGCTTCAGTGTAAACACCGTCAAGCGCGACAAAAGCGCCCCATTGACCTCGAAGGAGGGATTTTCCGTCGTGGCCCCGATCAACGTAACCAATCCCGATTCCACGTGCGGCAGCAAGGCGTCCTGCTGAGACTTGTTCCAACGGTGGATTTCGTCGATGAAGAGGATGGTTTTGCGGTTCTTCTTCTCGCGCAACTCCTGCGCCTGTACGACGATCTTGCGCAAATCCTTGATGCCGCTCTCCGTGGCGGATAGAGTCAAAAACGCCGCCCGCGTCAATCGCGCTAGCAGCCGCGCCAACGTTGTCTTGCCGCTGCCCGGCGGCCCCCATAAAATCATGGATGGCGCCCGATCCCGCTCGATGGCCTTGCGCAGCGGTTTATCCTCTCCCACAATCTCTTCTTGACCGAAGAACTCTTCCAACCGCGCTGGACGGCAACGCTCCGCCAGCGTTGCGCCGGGAGATGGCGGCGATTCCATTTCTTCTTCGGGAAAAAGGGAGTCTTGTTCTTTTTCGTTATTCATGGCAAGGTGAGCCTGGATAGAATGGGCGCTGCATACATCCATCTTACTCGCAACCAAGGGAAGGAAAAGATTTCCGGCGCTGTTGGAAATTGGAACCGATGAGCGATCTCGACCGTCTGCGCAATGCTTCCTATCAATTCATCCAACGTTATGTGGACGATATTTACGGCGTCGTCTCCTCTCCCCGCCATTTCTTTCGGCTTGATAAGGAAAAAACCGGATTTATAGAGCCGTCGGCCTTCGCCGCCTTTAATATTTTGATTCCCAAATTGTTTTACGCGCTGCTTTTGGCCCCGCTGACGCTGGGCTTCTCGCTTTTGACGGTGCTGCCCACCGTTCTTTACGGCTGCTGCACTCTTTTCGTCGCCGCCATCGTCATTTATGGCTTATTGCGCTACGCCGGGGGTAAAGAGAATTTCGAAACCGCCTATCGCAACGTCGCCTACTCCAGCGTCGCCTACTACGCTTGGCTCATTCCCGTGCCTTTCCTCAATTTGATCCTCTTTACCGCCTCTTATTGCGTCCTGCTTTATTTCGCCTTTCGCGAAGTTCACGAACTGGAACCCCAGCGCGCCATTTTCATACTCATCCTTCCCGCCTTCCTGATCCTTCTGATGGGCGCCATACTTTCTATAATAACGTTATGGGTTTTGATCGGCGGCGCCTGGACCTTGTTCCATTATTTCTACGCCTGATCCTAGCCGCATTCGATTCATAAACGATCTATGCAAAAACCAATTCCCGCCGGAAGAGTCAAGGATAAAAATGAAATCTCTTTTTTTCTATTCGATAGCGTTTCTTATAGCGGCGTCCACTGTCTGGGGCGAGGGGATTTTGATCCCGATGGAAGAATCCTCCCAGACGAATCACCTAAAAGCCTATGGCGTAACCTATTGGGCGCTGCAAGCTCCGCGCAAATACAAATGCGAGTGGCTCTTGAACTATCGCGGCGGCTCTTTCCTCATTTATGAAACGCAAAACACTCGCAGCCGCGCCGCTATGAAGGGCGTAACCGCCATTCCCGTTTCCGACGCCGAAATCGCCTCCATTCACGCCGCCATCGAAAAAGAGAACATGGAGGTCGTTCCTTTGGAAAAAGCGCCCAAGGTGGCCGTCTACACCCCGCCCACTGCCGATCCATGGGACGACGCCGTCACCCTTGCCCTCGAATACGCCGATATTCCCTACGCCAAAATCTGGGACGGCGAAGCGTTGCGCGGCGAACTTCCCCGCTACGATTGGCTGCATCTTCACCATGAGGATTTTACCGGCCAGTACGGCAAGTTCTACGCCAGCTACCGCAACGCGCCTTGGTATCAGGCGCAGGTTCGGGAATTTCAAGCCTCCGCCCGCAGCGCCGGGTTCAACAAAGTAACGCAGCATAAAGCCGCCGTCGCCAAAACCATCCGCGAATACGTCGAGCAGGGCGGCTTTCTCTTCGCCATGTGCGCCGCCACCGACTCTCTCGACATCGCTCTGGCGGCGGAAGGCGTCGATATCGTCGAAGCGCCCATCGACGGCGACGGCGTCACGCCCGGCTATCAGGAAAAACTCGATTTCTCCAAGACATTGGCGTTCCAGAATTTTAAATTAATCGCCAATCCCATGATTTACGAGTTTTCCGATATCGACACCAGCCCTAGCGCCGTCACCGAAGGCGCGCGCTACCAGGGCGACGTTTTTCAACTCTTCGAATTCTCCGCCAAGTTCGATCCCGTCCCCACGATGCTCACTCAGGATCACGTCATGAAGGTGAAGGATTTCTGGGGCCAGACCACCGCCTTCCGCAAAGCGCTGCTCAAACCGAACCTCATCGTCCTCGCCGACTTCCCCGGCTCCGGCGTGGCGAAATACATCCACGGAGTGCGGGGCAAAGGCACCTTTACCTTCCTCGGCGGCCACGATCCCGAAGACCCCCGCCACCTCGTCGGCGAAAAAGACACGGACCTCACCCAATACCCCAACTCGCCGGGCTACCGCCTCATCCTCAACAACGTCCTCTTCCCCGCCGCCAAAAAGAAGCCGCTGAAAACGTGATTCATTCATCATTCCAATGGGGTGGCAAGGGCAAGGCGTCAGCCTGCCCTTGAGGGATCAATCAAAGGCAGACTTCGTCTTGCCTTTGCCGCCCCGTCCATCCTGCATTTTTCATCATTCATCATTCATCATTATATTCATGCGCCATCCCCCCCTTTCCGTAGACTAGAGTAGGTTCACAGCAGAAAATAGGCCCCATCCGGCAAATCGATAAAGAAGGAGATGATAATTATGAAACGCGATATCTTCTTGGCGCTTTTCTGGTTAATGGTCTTGGGAACGGCGGTTATTGCGGCCAATACGGCGACGGTCGTTGCGAGTTCAGCCGCCGACCGCCTTTTGTTCGATTTTTCGGGCAATACCGTCCAAGAGAACCAAGTCACGCTGATGGGGGCGGGATTCGGACAGTATCCTTTCGCGAACGCCGCTTTTGGGGCGATTCCCACGGATCATGCGTTCAAGGGCGCGACGGACGGCAAGGGGTTGATCGTCCAGGCCGATCCCGGCGAAGGGATTATGATTTTTACCCCGCCCATTAAAACAACTAATTGCGCGTTGCTTCGCTGCTCTGTTCGCGCCAGCGCGTCTCACGCTTCCATCTATTTGGCGTCCGTCGATCTGGGCGAGAATGTTTTCGTTTCCACCCTTACCGTTAATAATGGAAATTATTTTGTGGATCAATACAGAAGACTCGCCGATTTCTTCTTGCCGCCCTCCACCGGCTTTCAAGGGATCGTCCAAATCATCAACACTAGTAAAACTGAACCACTTACGGTTTATGTGGATAACCTGGAAGCGCTCTTCATGAGCGCGGATAAGATCGAAGCCGCCGTTTCGGAAATTACTGGCGAGACTGAAGCGCCGGAAGCGACTTCGACGCCCGTTCCGCCAGTGGCAACGCCTACTCCTACACCTTCGCCGGGCGGCGAAACTTTTACCGTTTCTCTAACCAACCTCCCCGCCGGCGCCAAGCCGCTGGAGATGGTTCTCATCCCGGCGGGAACGTTCATCATGGGAAGTTCATCGACGGAACGCGGACGATATAAGGGACGTGACTGGTATCCTCACCAAGTGACGCTAACTAAATCTTTCTATTTGGGGAAATGCGAGGTGACGCAGGCGCAGTACCAAGCGGTGACGGGGAGCAATCCGGCGCGATCATACGGCGTTGGGGCGAATTATCCGGTTTATTATGTTTCTTGGTACGACGCGGCGAAGTTTTGCAATGCGCTGAGCCGGAATGAAGGTTTGACGTTGGTGTATACCGAAAGCGGCGATTGGGCGGCGAACATAAGCGCCAACGGTTATCGATTGCCGTCGGAAGCGGAGTGGGAATACGCCTGCCGGGCGGGAACCACTACCCGGTTTTCGTTTGGCGATGCGTTGGAGTGTGATGATTCATGTGGTTTTTGTGAATTGGCGGATAAACAAATGTGGTGGTGTGGAAATAATACTTATGGGGGGAATGTTTCTGGAACTAAGGAAGTGGGGAAGAAGTTGCCCAATCCCTGGGGCTTGTACGACATGCACGGCAATGTGTGGGAATGGTGCAGCGATTCGTGGCAGAGTCCGACAAATCGAGGCGCTCAAGTAGATCCAGCGGGACCGAATTCTGGAAGTTATTGGGTTCTGCGCGGCGGCTACTGGAGCTACGACCTCGGGATCTGCCGGTCTGCGGATCGGGACAGCCGCGACTCGGACTACACGTACTACTACGTTGGTTTTCGGGTTTCCAGGACTCCGTAGCCCTAGGCGCTATTACCCTGTTACCCTTTGCGCTTGAACGCTTTTCACTTTTTTTGCTGCGCCGAAGGCGCAGCTCGCGGGGAATTTTTTGAACCACGAAAGCGCGAAAGGCTCGAAAAGCACACAAAAAAAGCCGTTCTTCGTGAAATTCGTAGAAATTCGTGTTTTCGTGGTTCGGACGGAAGAGTCGGGTAGGGTGGGATCAAAGCGAAGCGTAGCCCACCATAATTTCCGCCTGATATAGCCCTCAAACCACGTGTGGTACTCCGCCAAGGATCATTCCCCCCGCAAACCGTAGCGCGCCATTTTGCGTTGGAGAGTGCGGCGGTCGATGGCGAGGATTTCGGCGGCGTTGGATACGTTGCCTTGGGTGAATTCGAGTGTCCGTTGGATGTGGGCTTTTTCCGCTTCATCTAACGTTGTGGGAGAGCAAGTTTGATCCGTCTTGATAGCAGGCGCTTCGCCGGAAAAGCTGGGCATGGAAAGAATGGAGGCGACAGCGTCCGCGGCGATAACGGGAGAGTTGGTCAAGAGGACGGAGCGCTCGCAGATATTGAAGAGTTCGCGTACGTTTCCCGGCCAGTTATAGCGTTGGAGAAGCTGCATTGCTTCCGGCGAGAAGCGAATCCCCTTCGCCGCGCCGGGCGAGCGCTGGAGAAAGGATTCGATCAGCAAGGGGATATCCTCCCTGCGCTCGCGCAGTGGGGGAGAATGGACGACGAGAACGTTTAGGCGATAGTAAAGGTCCTCGCGGAATCGTCCGGCGGCGACCCATTCGTCGAGAGGGCGATTGGCGGCGGCGAGGATGCGGGCGCTGGTGGTCTGAACTTTGGTGGCGCCCAGCGGGCGAAACTCGCCGGTCTCGATGACGCGCAAAAGGCTGGCCTGGACGTTGGGGTCCATGTCGGCGATTTCGTCAATGAATAGCGCTCCCCGGTCGGCGACGGAGAGCAAACCCTCCTTGTAAGCCGTGGCGCCGGTGAATGCGCCGGAGACGTGGCCGAAGAGTTCGTTCTCCAACAATTCGGGTTTTAGCGTAGCGCAATTGACGGCCACGAATGGATGCTCGCGCCGTTTACCCTGAAAATGCAGGGCGCGGGCGACCAGTTCCTTACCCGATCCGCTCTCGCCGGTGATGAGAACGGGCGCGTCGGCGTCTTTGATGCGGTTGATCAGATCGAGAAGGCGGCGGATGGGCGGACTCTGGCCCACGATGCCGTGAGAGGCTTCCGCGCATTGGATGGCGCGGCGCAAGCGGCGGTTTTCGCGCTGAACGCCGCTTTGTTCGACGGCTTTTTTCAGATAGATTTCCAATTGGGAGATGTCGCAAGGCTTGGTCAGGTAATGGAATGCGCCGAGTTTGATAGCGTCGATGGCCGTGTCGATGGAGCCGTAGCCGGTAAGCACGATGACCGGCAAATCCGGCACAGATTCGCGCAGACGCTCCAACAGCGCCAAGCCGTTCATGCCCGGCATATTCAGATCGATGACGGCGGCGTCGCAGTCGGATAGCGATTCGTTCCTCAGCGCTTCTTCGCCGTTGGCGGCGTATACAGCGGAATAGCCGCGCCGCTCCAGCGCCCGCCCCGCCGTTCGCAGAAAGACGGCGTCGTCGTCAACCAGTAGAATCGTTGCGTGATCGTTCATGATTTTAAAAACGGCAATTGGTAACTCACGGTAAGCGATTTAATGGAGATTGGTATATTTTTTTTGATTTTTATTTACTAACTCATGTTACGCGCTCTAGGAGTGCGGACGTCTCGTCCGCAAGTTGGAGCAGCCTATACAACGCAGCGCATAGGTTTTATTTTTCGTTGCGTTTTCGAATCACGAAATCGCGAAAAGGCTCGAATTCCACGAAATTTTTGAATCACGGATATCGAGGATTCTTTGGGATTTCACGGATAAATCTTTTTCGCAGCGCGATTCCTTACGTCGAATGCGGTTCTTTTCTTTTTTCGCGTCTTTCTTTTTTCTTTCGTGGTTTCGTGATTCAAACGACGAGGAAAAGAGATTCCTTTTGATTTTCCCTAGCGCGTAACATGAGTTACTAACCACTCGTCACTTTTCACTAATCACTGCTTTTAGAATGATGCGCCGGGAGCCATATTTTCGCCGTCGTTCCTTCGCCGGGACGGCTTTCGATTTCGAGACGCCCGCCTAAATCTTGCATGGTTCCGTAGGATACGTAAAGTCCAAGACCGGCGCCCTTGCCGATGGGTTTGGTTGTGAAGAAGGGTTCGAAAATGTGGGGCAGGTCTTTTTCGGCAATGCCGCAGCCGTTATCGGAAATGTGAACGCCGGCGGCATTGTTTTCTTGAAACGTCGCAATCGTAATTTTCTTCTCTCGCTCCAATCCTTCCACGGCGTCGATGGCGTTGACCAATAGGTTGAATACTACTTGTTGCAGGCCGCTGGTTTCGGTGAGAATTTCGGGAATAGCTTCATCATACTTTTCCGCTAGCGCCACTCCCCGGCATTTGGGGCGCACCAGTTCCACGGCTTGGTGGACGATTTCGTTGAGCGATCCGAAATCGCGCACCCGCTCCGGCTGGCGGGAGAAATTGAGCAAACCTTGGGTAATCTCCTTGCAGCGCAAAATCTGCTGGTGAATGGTCTGAAGCGCCTCGTCCACTTCGTCCGGCGGCGGACATTGGCGAGCCGCGATCGCCGAACGGATGATCTCGCGCGTCTCCTCGGCGAGAATGCTGATGGTTCCCAACGGAGTGTTGATTTCGTGCGCCACTCCAGCCGCCAGTTGCCCGATGGCCGCCAAGCGCTGGGCAAGCGCCCATTGCGTCTGGTTTTTTTTCTGTTCCGTAACGTCGAGGACAAGCTCGATTAATTGAAGCCATTCACCCTTGGAATTGCGGATGGGCGTGAGAATAATTTCAAAATCGCGAACGCCTTGGCCGACGGTGGGCAAGCGCATCTCGAAATAGTGTTTTCTTTCCGAATCCGGCGCGGCGGTCGTTTCCGCCAGGCGTCGGTATTCCTTGGCGGCGCCGCCGACGCGGTAACATGCCGACGCCTCGTCCTTGCCTTCGGAACCGAACCAGGCTTCGAGACGGCTGTTAACCCATTCCAACTCGCCCTGGCGGCCGATGACCAACATGCCGGTTTCCAAATGGCGCAGGATGTTATCGAGTTTGTCCAATTCTAATTCCGCCTGGCGGCGGGCGGCGCGCAGCTCCTTTTCGCGCTTGCGCAGATCGTTCATGATGACGGAGATGAAATAAGCGGTGATGGCCGTGGTCAGGACGAAACTGAGGGGAGCGCCGATCACGTGAAAGGAAAGGCCGCCCGCCCGCAGCAACCCTTCCTCGCTCAATTTCATATCCACGGGGACGACGTAATTGGAAAGACCTTGCAGCGCGAAGCAGATGGTTACGAAGACCGTAATGAACAGGCTTTCGCGGCGCGTGAGAATAATGCGGGCGAGAATAACGATGAAGAAATAAAACGTGAAGAAGGGATTGATGAATCCTCCCGTCACGAAAAGAATCAGGGAGAAGGCGATCACGTCGAGAACAATCTGGCGGAAGGCGATGCGGGGATCGAATTCCAGCGTTCGTATTTTCGCCGCATAATAAAAATTGTAGAGAAACATGCCCGCCGCCAGGGCGAGTACGACATGGACGGGAAAGCGCATTCCCAATCCATACCGCCCAATCATGGCGGCAAAGAGGACGCCGCCGATGGCGTGCCAGCGCAGGCCGGTCAGCCAGACCAGGCGGCGGCGGAGAATGGCTTGCGCATCGTTATGAGTAATATTGATTGGATCGAGAACCATGAAGCCATTTTCGCGTAGTTCTCAGGAAGGCGCAATAGGGCGCGGAGCGGTTTGATCAAATGCGTAGTTGAATCACGAAACCACGAAAAAAAGGAGAATACCACGAAGTTTTCGAATCACGGATTTCACGGATTATTTATGATTCCATGGAAAGAGGAATATAGATAACGTATTTTATGCTTTTCGAAAACTTTCAATAGTTCTCTGAAGTCTGGACTCGTCAGCATGTTTCCCTCGAATCAAGAAATAATCGTTTAGCATATCCTCGACGGCCTCAAAAATGGCTTTGTCTCCCTGCGATTGCCAAAAGCGGATATCGAAGGAACGGTTATCGTCCATTATGCGTTGGTAATTTTCTTCTATTTTTCTCATTTTTTTCTATAGGTGAACGTTTCGGAACGAAGGCTGCGAGTTTACTTCGCCTTAGTTCTACCCTTTTTGGGCAGCAGTGGAATTAAACACCGTAAAGCCTTATTTACAGATTCCGAGTCGGGAAAATACGCTCGAATATCAGGTTCTAAAATCACAACGCCTTCCTTTGGCATTACGTCTTTAACAACGGTCTCGCCATCCGCTTTATGAATAGTGATCGTATATCCCGCTTGCACGTCCCTATAATGCTTGCCGCGCGCTCCGCCCGTAAAATCGTATTCTGCGCGCATGGCGGTATCTTCTTCCTTACTCATCCTCTTCTTCATAACGTTACCGCTCTGATAAAATCGTCTTGCGATAACTGATTATACGAATATTCGACTTGCGCTCGGTGTAAACCACCACTAGCACACTGCCTTTGTCAGAACTGCCGATGTTAATATACCGTTGTTCATCCGCGGAATGGTCAGGGTCATGTATTGATATTGAGTAGGGATCGAAAAAAACCGTTATGGCTTTATTAAAACTGACTTTGAGCTTTATGAAATTCGTTTTGGCTTTTTTTTCATCCCACTCAAAGTTTAGTTCCTTTGCGGTTCCTTTGATCTATAAGCCTAACGCTATGATAAACCGGCTGGCAATGGAGCGTAGCGGAATTACCAGCCCGAGTTGAAGCATTTGTTATGCAATCTGCTATCATTTTTTGGTGCATAGGCATTCTCTCATTTTGTGAGTTCGTTTTCAGTGCTTTGGTAAAGATATTGAAGACCCTCAACATATGTTTCATAAATGGCTGACGGTTTCTTACCGATCCAATAGATATCATATCCAGGACAATTTGGTGCGGCTACATTCCATACATAGGGACTGATGTGTATCTTTCCATCAGGACGTTCCCAATCAATATATGAAGCCCCGAAGTATGGTGGCTCTTTGAATAGTCCAAGTTTGAAATCAGCGTCAGTGAATTGCGTCTTCAATTTGGCGAACAAATCCTTCCACTTTTGAACGCAATCCTTGACTAGTTGAGGAGTTGCTTGTGGTTTGGTCAAGTGAAGATTCGCATATACGTCAGGTGCGGGCATGAACACCCAAAAGCGTTTGAGTTGTTTTGAGAACTCGATTTCGCCTTCATTGAACTTTGATATAAACCTATCGCCAGTGAGTTGGATAAAGGCGATGTTGGTTCCTTTGTGAATCTGCTCACTGAAAGAGCCAACGACTTCCTTGGGCAGGGGTGTCAAGGTTGTCAACATCAATTGTTTCGCAATCGGGTCATCATTCGTCCAATAAGGCTGTGATGGTTCAAGCGATAGTTTGTAAACGAGTATTTGAAGACCATGCTTTGCATATACTTCTATTGGCCCAAGAAAATCAACTTTAACATCCTCAGAAAACAGAGGAGTGTTACAAGAAGGAGATTCACTTCCGACATATTCCCTAAAAGCTGCTTCCGAATAGAGGGTCTGACGTGGGTTTGCTGCATCCATCACCCGTTGTCCATAATTTATTGTATCACCGCATAAGTTAGCTTTGCCATTGATATCGGTGACGAGTTCGACAGCGCCGACATGAACACCAACTCTTATACTTACTAAATTATGAGGTGAGGACTGGTTGTTTGCCCATTGATGCATTCTGAGAATAAGGTGCAAAATAGTGGTGTGGCTCCAAGGGTGGTTAGTTCGATGAAGAAATGCCAGTGCGAGGCCATCGCCAGTCGGCAATGCAATAATACTCGGTGTATCCAACGGTGGGATCAACAATGTCCGCAACTCATGTACAACCTCGGATGTAAGAGACTCAACAAGTCGACGCTGTTCCGCTGTTGGCTTCTTGGAAAAGCTGACTATATCTGTGAATAAAATGGTAGCAGCGGACATTAACATTTTCTCCTTATTCATCAGGATCTTGATCCAACCATTTATCAAGATTAACTGGATCCCAAGTCAACTCTTTTGTTGATCGACCCATAAGGGCACTTGGCATTTTAGCGTTGTCGCAACCCTTAAGTTTCATTCCGCGGATTCTTTTCCAAGTATTGTCCCCCGAAAGGTCTTTTTTCATTTTGAAGAAGTTATCAATCTCCCATTCAACCCACTCACTCTTATGAGTATCATCTCCTATAAGGACTACAAGTTTTGAACACTTTTCAAATTTCTTGAGAATTTCATCTCGCACTGGTTTTGACCGATTGTCGCTTGGAGGGTATTTGATAGGCTTACCACTTCTGTCTATGACAGGTTCTTTCAATGAATGATCACGAAAATCTAATGGATGCTTGGGATTGTTATTGAGCAACTTAAATCCTCCTACCTGTTTTTGGTCATCATGATCAAAGCTGACGAATACATTCGCTGTCATGACTCATACTCCTTTCAGTTTTAGTATCGTTTAACAATAATTATATTAATCCGCATAAGATACGTAAAGTATCCCCGCCAACATAATACGCTGTTGGATTATCGGACAGAGGCGTACAAACCATTGAAAATTCTAGTACTTGCGTTCCGGCTTCGCGTACTTGTGGATGACTCCTCGCAGTTGAGCTTGTTCCCGCAGTTGGCACGCATAGACTGAACTGTCGCCGATATCGTCGCGATCTTGCCATAAGCCGATCAATCCCGACTGGCGTAAGCGTCCTACGGTCAAACGCTTGCTCGGCGTAGGGGCCGTAGGTTGCGGGAAAACGATGATCTCTACAGACTGTCCTTTCTTATAGGGCAAGCCTGTGAGCAACAATTCTCCATCCTTCGCCATGACTTGTTTCACCTGAACGGCTTCCATTTTACGATACCTCCCTACCTGTAAGACTAACGCCCCGCTTAACCGGCTTTCGATTTCATGCTGGCGCGAGTCGTCCGTCTTCCGTGACAGCGATTTCCGTTGTGCGTCCGGCGGCGAGGTCTGCGCGCGCCTCATGAGCCATTTCGATCATAGCCTGCTGCGCCTCTGGCTTTGCGAGCAATTGCTCCCATTTCTTATCGGCCTCGGAGTTTTGTTCCTCGTATACGGCAGGCTCGTTAGGCTTAACTACAAGTGAATGAAGGAAACGCGCGAAATCAATCAATTCCGAGACGCGTTCAGGCGGGAGCGTTCTCACAATATTAAGAAGCATTTTCTCGTATGAAGTTGACTGAATCTCTGCTTGCTTTGTCATCTTTTCACCTCACGCAAAATGGAAGGGCGTGACTGCACGCCTAACAATAATAAGGGTGATCCTCACAAAATGCGGAGTGTTTCCCTGCCCGCATAATCCACTGCTTAATTATTCGGATAGAGATGCGCCAAACAATAAATCCAATTATTTGCTCGATTATTTCTTCTATATTCGTACAGGCAGCATCTCTGCAACTTTTGAAGTAAAGTATAGCAGATATTACGCTTGATTATAGCCCAATTTTCCCGTTCTTTAACGAGGAAATAGCCCTAACGCTTTTATTCGGCTTGACAGGCGGGCGGGGGATTAGTAGTCTCCACATAATATAAACGCACTCCGTTTTCTCGGTGGAGAAAACGGTTCGAACCTCAATAAATCGAGAAACGTACATCAAGAAATGGAGGATAATCCCGTGGAAGGTAAAGCCCTGGGACTCGTTGAAACTCGCGGATTGGTTGGCGCCATCGAAGCCGCCGACGCTATGGTGAAAGCCGCCAGCGTAACGCTCATCGGCAAGGAAAAAATTGGCGGCGGCTACGTCACCGTCATGGTGCGCGGCGACGTCGGCGCCGTAAAAGCGGCGACGGATGCGGGAGCGGCGGCGGCGCGCAAAGTCGGCGAAGTGGTTTCCGTTCACGTCATTCCCAGACCCCATAGCGATATCGAAAACATACTGCCCTCCAAAGGGGAATAAGGTTAACGGACCGCGCTTTTCTTCGCGGGCCAAAATCCGAATCTTGATTGCTAAAGAGAACGATGTTTGTCCCAAGCGTGGCCGTTACGCCACGCTTGTTTTCTTTGGGAACGCGAAATCATGGCCTATCCTCCAATGGACGCAGCCCTTGTGGAACAAGTAACGCGCCGAGTCGTCGCCCGCCTGCGCGAGGCGGGCGGCGCGAGCTTGTCCGAAAAGCGGTTGGTTATGGTCAACCTGTCCGTTCGGCACGTTCATCTGTGCCGGGAGGATTTGGATGTCCTATACGGCAAGGGCTTCGAATTGGAGCCGCGCAATCCCCTCTACCAACCGAGCGAATACGCATCCAAGCAATCCGTTACTCTGGTGGGACCGCGAATGCGCTGCTTGGGGGAAGTGCGGGTACTCGGTCCCTTACGCCAGCATACTCAGGTCGAGGTATCCCGAACCGACGCCATCTACCTCGGCGTCGATCCGCCGGTGCGGCCTTCGGGCAATCATGAAGGCAGCGAGCGATTGATCCTGGTAGGCCCCGTGGGCGTCGTCCATTTGCAACGAGGCGTTATCATCGCTAACCGGCATATCCATCTTTCGACAAAATCGGCGGAAAAATGGGGACTGAAGGACAATCAAATCGTCAAAGTCCGCGTCGACTCGGAAAAGAAGACGCTGCTGGAAGACGCCCAACTGCGGGTCAGTGAAAAATACCTGGACGAGATGCACCTCGATACGGACGACGGCAACGCCTGCGGCCTGCGCGGCGGCGAGATGGTGGAAATCGTTCCTTAAAAAAAATTTATAAGGTATGCGAGTTTTTTTTCTCCCCCAAGATGGGGGAGAAACAGAGGGGGTTGATGCAGCCCGACGACAACCCCCCTCTAACTCCCCCCAAGTTTGGGGGGAGAAATGAATCATCTCGTTTACTCACATAATAAGTAAGCCTAAAAATAGCGATCGAAACGAGAAGCGATGGATTCAAGCACCCTTGAACGCATCATAACGGAAGAAGTGAATAAAATCCTGGCCGAACGTCGGCGAGGAGACGATGCCCTTCTTCCTCCCGATCAAAACGCAACCCTCGACTCGTTCGCCTGCCGGGGGCCGTCGTGCAGCGCGCCTGCGGCTTCTCTTGCCCCCATGAAAAAGGCGACGCCTCTTCCAATAGATGGCCCCGCCATTCTCGTTCTTTTCACGGGAGCGCGGGAAAAATGGGACGTCTTAACCGCCGCTTTTCGCATATGGCGGGAAGCGGGAATGCGGCTGGACGCTATTTTTTCCGATAGCGCCAAGTATGTGATTCCCATCGCCGAAGTTGAAGCGCTCGGCTTCCGCATGATCGATCAACCGGCGGAATTGAGCGAAATCATTTACGATATGAAGCGGTATGTTTCCGTCTTCATTCCCTCCATCAGCCGCACCCACGCCGCCAAACTGGCGTTGGGAATTACCGATAACGTTACCTTGAACTTGATGCTCGCTTCTTTAGCGCAGAACGTTCCCACTGTGGCGTCGGACGATGGATTGGGAGCAACCGCCTGCCTCGTATGCGGCAACCAGGTTCCAGGCATTCAGGAAATTTTGAGCAAATACCGCGAACAATTAGCTGTTATGGGATTGAAACTGCGCCCGGCGGAAGAGGCAGTGAAGGAAATCGGGCGGATAGCGATTAATAAAGCGGAGAGCGGCCCCGATTTGATAACCGCCCTGGTTACGGAAGAAGACGCCATTAAATTAAAGGGGCCGGTAGTGAAAGTCGCCCGCGGCGGATTGATTACGCCGCTGGCTATGGAATATTTGACGAAGCAGGGCATCGAAATCGTCATTGTTCCGCAACGCTAAAGGGAGACGAATCGATTCGAAATGGATGAGCAGCATATAGCGGAAATCGTGAAGCGAGTTTTGATGGAAATGCAGCAGTCTCCCCCAGCGGGCGGCGGACATGTCGCCACCTGCGCGGGCGGAGCGGTCAGCGGCGGACGGGATGGCGTATTCGAAGATATCGATCAGGCTATCCAAGCGGCAAAAACGGCGGCCGCCCTTTTCTATAATGTTCCGATGGAAGATCGAAAACGATTTGTCTCCATCATCCGCGAAACCTCGCGCCAGAATCTTCATCCCTGGGCGGAATTGATTGTCCACGACACCGGCATGGGCCGCGTCGATCACAAGATAATAAAAAACACACTCGCCCTGGAAAAAACGCCGGGGCCGGAGGATTTGGAAACTACTTGCCTGACGGGCGACAAGGGCATTATGTTGCAGGAATACGCCCCCTTCGGCGTCATCGGAACCATCACCCCTTCCACCAATCCCGTCGCTACCGTCATCAATCATTCCATCGCCATGCTTTCCGCTGGAAACTCCGTCGTCTTTTGTCCCCATCCCGGCGCGGTTCAATGCACGCTGGAAAGTATGCAAGCCATTAACCGCGCCTTGGTCGCCGCCGGAGCGCCCGCCAACTTGTTGACTTCCGTTCGCGAACCTAGCTTGCGCACGGCGAAACGGGTTATGGAGCATGACGACGTGAAACTCCTGGTCGCCACTGGCGGCCCCGGCGTCGTGCGCGCCGCTCTATCCAGCCCCAAGCGGGCGATCGTGGCGGGACCGGGCAATCCCCCCGTCATCGTCGACGAATCGGCGGATCTCGTCCATGCGGCGCAATCGATTTACGCCGGAGCCTCCTTCGATAACAACATGCCTTGCATCTGCGAGAAGGAATGCTTCGTTCTCAGCCAGGTTTATGACTCATTCATTTCCGCCATGCGTCAGCAGGGCGCCTATTTATTGGATAAAAGCCAAACCGATGCGTTGACCAACGTCATCGTTACTCCCGACGGCCACGCCAACCGCGATTATGTGGGCAAAGACGCCGCCGTTATCGCGCGAGCTATCAATGTCGCTGTTCCTACCAATTGCGAACTCCTGATCGCCGAAGTGGACGCCATGCATCCCTTCGTTCAAATCGAATTGCTGATGCCGGTTTTGGCGATCGTCCGCGTCCAAACCTTTGAAGAGGCGATGCAAAAATCGCTGCAAGCGGAACACGGCTTCGGCCATACGGCGATCATCCACAGCCGCCTCGTCGACCGCATCACCGCTTTCGCCAAGTTGATGCGCGTCAACCTCTTCGTCGCCAACGCTGCTTGCGGCGCCTGTTTGGGCAATGGCGGAGAAGGCTGGACGGCGTTTACGATTTCGGGAACTACGGGCGAAGGGCCTTGTACGCCGAAAACGTTCAGTAAAATCCGGCGTTACGCCGTCGCCGATTCGCTTCGTTTCGTGTAACTGGAATTAGTTAGTTATAAAATCGTCTGTCGAAGGGTTGTTCTGCCTGTTTCATACCATTGCTCCATCTCTTTGTATTCTTTTTCTATAGAAAATGGGGAAGGGGAGGCGTATGTTCAGATTTATGAAGGGGAAAATTTCCTTACGGATTCGTTTTTACGATATATTTGGGGATTGAACTGGAGAAAGAATTAAAAAATAAAATTTTTTTGTTATACTTCATATTGTATAGAAGACATATTTAATAGTACAATTTATAAGCGTTCATAATTCATTGATTCAAATGATTTCTGGGAATGTCATTCGTTTCGATTTTTGAGATGCGATTGGCCAATTCAAGATTAAAAAAAATATTTTTTACTATGCGATGCGGATCAGCCGGGCGCGGTAAATTCTTGCTTAGACGGTTTTCAAGCGCTAAATGGTTTGGATAAATTTCTATCCAAAAAGGTTGCCGGTAATTTACGATGAAGATGCTCCTTGACCGTATTCAATCCCGATTAAAAGAATTCGAGCAGCATCAATTGATGTATGCTTATAAACAATCGATCGAAAAAATCCGTTACGCCCAGGAACCTTTAAACAATCCCATGGATTTTTCCGAAAAGAGCGGCGTATGGAAGAATATGCGGGTAGGCGATGGCTGGCCGCAATTCGAAACTTATTATTGGATGCATGTTCCCGTCGTTATCCCTCCTTCCTTCGCCGGGCAAACCATCGATCTTCGAATCGCTTTATCGAGGGAATATACCCTGCACACGCCGGAAGGATTGGTCTACGTCAACGGCGAGTTGCGTCATGGGATCGACCGCAATCATTGCGCAATTCGTCTCGCCGAATCGGCTAAGGAAGGCCATTCGTTCGAAGTCGCCATCCGTGTTTATACCGGCGAACCCTATCAATTTCTCAAATTGAATAACCTGCCCCCTTATCAACTGGCGGAATGTTCGATCGCCGTTCTGAATCGGGACGCGCAGAATTTTTTCCATCTAGCCAAAACGCTTACCGGCGTCATTCTATCGCTCCAAGAAGATTCCCGTCTCCGTTGGGAGATGATGACGCTATTGGGCGACGCCTTCAACCGCATCGACTACAAACATCCGCGTTCCGAAGAATTTTATCGATCGATCCGTGACGTATTGCGTCAGTTGAAACAACAATTGAAAACGTTGGACGCTCCCCCCGCGCGGGAAAAAGTAACCTGCATCGGCCATGCCCACATCGACGTCGCCTGGTTGTGGACGCTGCGGCGGACGCGGGAAAAGGCGGTGCATACCTTCTCCACCGTCTTGGATTTGATGGAGCGCCATCCGGATTATCGCTTTTTCCAAAGCCAACCCCAATTGTATCAGTACGTCCGAGAAGAAAATCCCGCTCTTTTCCAACGCATTCTAAAGCGCATCAAGGAAGGCCGTTGGGAAGCGGACGGGGGCATGTGGATCGAATCGGATTGCAATTTGGTTTCGGGCGAATCGCTGGTGCGGCAATTTCTCTATGGCCGCCGTTTTTTCGAAGAGGAATTGAAAACGAATTGTTCCATCCTTTGGCTGCCCGACGCTTTCGGTTTTAATGCAGCGCTGCCCCAGATTATGCAAAAGGCCGAGATTCCCTATTTCATGACCACGAAGATTTCATGGAATCAATACAATCCCATGCCGCATGATACCTTCCGCTGGCGCGGTCTCGACGGGACGGAAGTCCTGGCTCATTTCATCAATACCCCTTCCGGCCAGTGGTTCAAGACGTATAACGGCCTCTTAACGCCGGAAGAAATTCAAGGAACGTGGAGAGACTACCGCCAAAAAGACGTCAGCGGCGAAGTGCTGCTCGCCTTCGGCTACGGCGACGGCGGCGGCGGACCGGTGGAAGAGATGCTGCTCTGCGCGGAAAATCTGAAAAACATGCCGGGATTCCCCCAAACGGAGCAAGGGCGCGCGGACGCCTTCTTCCAGCGTAAAGAGAAAGCGCGGGATCGGATGCCGGTTTGGGAAGGCGAACTTTATCTGGAGTATCACCGGGGAACCTATACCTCCCAGGCGCAGAATAAGAAATTCAACCGGGAAGCGGAATTGCGCATGCAACAGGCGGAATTCGTCGCAGCACTCGCCGCTTTGGCGGGAGAAGAATATCCGCGAGATCGCTTTCGGGCGATTTGGGAAAAAATCCTGCTCAATCAATTCCACGATATCATTCCCGGCTCTTCCATCCGTCAAGTCTACCTGGACAGCGCGGATGATTACGCCTGGATTCAGGCAGAGACGGAACGGATCGTTGCGCAATCCGGCAAAATCCTGGCGCAACGCTCTCAGCGCAAGGACGAAGTTTTTACGCTGGTAAACACATTGAGCTGGCGCCGCAAAGAGCCTTTTCTCATTCCTCTGCCTGACAGCGCCTGCGAAGCGTACGCCAGCGGCGGCGCGGCGGCGGAGACGCAGATCGTCGAAACCGTCGGGGGAGGGAAATGGCTGCTGATGGAAGGCGCAGCGCTGCCGCCGTTGAGCGCCAGCGTTTTTACTCCCGCGCCGGACGCCGCGCCGATGGAGCGGACGCTGAAGGCCGTGCGGCGCCGTTTGGAAAATTCGATGCTGCGGATTGAATTCAATGCGCGGGGAGAGATAGTGTCTCTCTATGACAAAGAAGCGCAGCGCGAAGTCCTGCTTCCTGGCCAATCGGCGAACGTTTTTCAGGCCTTCGAAGACAAGCCCATCGCTCACGACGCATGGGATATCGATATTTTCTATCAGGACAAATTGCTCTCCACCGGCGATAAGGCGGAAATGTCCGTCGTGGAGGAAGGGCCATTGCGCGCTACGATCCGCGTCAAAAAGACTATTCTCGACGGAACCATCGAACAGAATATTTCCCTCTATCGCCGTTCCCGCCGCATCGATTTCGATACGCGCATCGAGTGGGTCAACAAAGACGTATTGCTGAAAGCCGCTTTCCCAGCGGCGATTCGCGCCGTATCCGCGACCTACGACATCCAATTCGGCAATATTCAGCGCTCGACGCATTGGAACACAAGCTGGGATTGGGCGCGCTTCGAATCCTGCGCTCACAAGTGGGTCGATCTATCCGAAGGCGATTACGGCGTGAGCCTGATGAACACTTGCAAATACGGCCACGACATCCGAGGCAATACCATCCGGCTGACGTGCATCAAATGCGCCGGAGCGCCCGATCCCCTCGCGGACGTGGGCGTTCATCATTTCACTTACAGCCTCTACCCCCATCAAGGCGGTTGGCGCGACGCGGCGATTCCCCAGCGCGCCTACGAACTCAATTCGCAGCCGCTCATGCTTCCAGGACGCTTCTCCCATCCAATGTTGGTCGAAGGCGAATCGTTCGTTTCCGTGGATAAAGAACACGTCATCCTGGAAACCGTTAAATGGGCGGAAAAAGAAGACGCCGTCATCGTCCGCCTGCACGAAGCCTACAACCAACGAGGCCCGGTAACCCTCCAATTCCACCGCCCCCCAAAAAAAGCCGCCGAATGCAACCTGCTCGAACGCCAAGACGAACCTATAAAAATCGAAGGAAACCGCATCCAATTCTTTATCAAACCCTACGAAATCCGCACGGTGAAGGTCAAGTTTTAGATAATCAATGCCTAAGTACAAATTGGCGCCTTTTTTATCCGGGGTATCCGTGATTCGAAGACGAAAATCAGTTAGAATAGATTTTACGAATTGCGCAGCTAGAAAATTCTGGCGAGAAAGGGGATCATCGAAATGAATCCTCTCAAAGAAGAAGCCCAAAAACTGATCGAATTATTGCCCGAGGATGTTACTTGGGATGACATTATGTATGAATTTTATGTACGAAAAAAAATCGACTCGGCGATCCAAGCCGCGGAAGATGGAAGAATTCTGTCTCACGATGAAGTAAAAAAGAGATTGCTGAAGTCGATATGATTTACTGGACCGACATCGCTCTTGCGGATATGGAAAATATTCGGGAATTTATTGCTCGCGATTCGGAATATTACGCCTTGCGGTTTATAGAGAAAATGATCGAGTCGGTGGAAAAATTGCGTTGGTTTCCCGCTATGGGACGCAAAGTTCCCGAATATAGAGAAAAAGAAATTCGAGAAATCATTTTTCAAAGTAACCGGATTCTCTATCGCGAAGAATCCAACGATATTTTAATTCTTACGATTATCCATGCTGGACGGGATTTGGAAAGAATAGAACCAAAACCTTGGGAAATTCTGTGAATGGGAATTGGCTGGCCCGAATTGGATTTGATATCTCATGAAAAACCTAATCTGCGGCGCATTTCATCCAAAGAGACAATATCTTTTCCCCCATTGTTTTTCATGGCTTCATAGCGCCGGTCGGCTATAGCTGCATCTTCATCCAATCCGAGATCGTTATCCAAACCATCAATAAATTCCAAGACTTTTTGCATCTGTTCGGATGGGAGGCTGGGTGGCAAAGGCAAGGCGAAGCCTGTCTTTGATCTTGGCGGGATGGATGGGTAATAGGGCAAAGTACTTTTAATCTGCCCTTGTTTTCTCACTTTTTGTCCGAATCATGATAGCCAGGATGAAAGGATGCTCAGGATAAAAGATAACGAAATCCCGGTCATCCTGAAAATCCTGACGATCCTGTTTCGGACAATTATTTCCAATCGTTTCCTTCATCAATAGCATCAATCGAACGCCTTGCCTTCCCCCCTCAATACGGAAACCGGTATTGGAGCGGCGAGTAGTTGGTTTTCGCCGTAAGGGCGGCCAGGCCTTGCGAGATCAGATCGAGCCATCCGAATTCTTTCGGTTTTTTCTCGATAACCGTCGGCTTTCCGGGAATGCCCGCCAATTTCGCGGCCTGGCGGATGGCGTCGTCGAGAGCGCCGATCTTATCCACCAAGCCGATTTGCTGCGCCTGGCGTCCGGTGTAAATTTTCCCTTCCGCCAATTCCTTCGCTAAGGCAAGAATGGTTTTTTCGTCCGGTTGCAACGTTGCTTTTTGGGTTTTGGAACTATCGCTCGATTCCGCCGTGGCGTCTTTCACGGGGGCGGATGCCTGGGTTCGATCGTATTGCGCTTTCTTTTCTTGAAAATCGCCCAGGATGCCGCGCACGGCGTCCGTAAAGGGATAATTGCCGCTGACGCTGGATGGATTCCATTCCCGCAGCAGTTTGGAAAGGCTTTCCTTGCGTCCGTCGGCGACCGCTTCGAGGAATTGCTGGTAGGTGTCGTCGATGACGCCTTGCATCATTTCCCGTTCTTCGGGCGAAAGAGGACGTTCCATCGAACCGAAATCTTTATACTTTCCCGCTTTGACCGTCTCGTAGCCGATGCCGATTTTGTCCATCAAATCCTTCGCCAAAAGAAATTTGGAATAGACGCCGATGCTGCCGGTCAGCGCGCCGGGAGCGGAGACGATATGATCGGCGCCGCAGGCGATATAATAACCGCCCGACGCCGCTACGGAGGCGAAGGAAGCGACGACGATTTTGCCGTGCTGTTGGCGGGCGTCGCAGACAGCTTGGTATAAATCCTGGGAAGGACCCACCGCCCCGCCGGGGCTGTCGATGCGCAGGACGATGGCTTTAATGGTTCCGTCTTCCTGGTAATCCTTGATCTGATCGATCCATTCCTCGGCGTCGTAGATCAAGCCTTCCACCCGCACCAGGGCGACTCGCTTTCCGCCCAGAATATGAGGCGACGCGCCCTGCATGACCAATATCGCCACCGTGGCGAACAAGCCAACAAGAACGATGACGACGAAAAAGAACGTCAGGAGAAGTAGAATTCCCGTACTTTTTTTCACGATCGGCTTCAACCTTTTTCCGTTTTACCTGTATGATAATAACGCGATGGATTTCGGACAATAGGATGCCCAGCGAATATTGGATTATTCTCTTCCTCAGCGCCGCCGCCTCTTTCGCCGCTACGCCTTGGTTGCGGCGAATGGCGCTTCGGCTCGATATTACCGATCGTCCGTCGGCGCGGAAGATCCATGCCCGTCCCATGCCTTATCTCGGCGGACTCGCCTTTCATATCGCCATGACCGCCGCGTTGGGATACGTTTTTCTCTTTGCGCCCTATATGCTCGGCGTCGGCGAGCTGCGCGAGCGGCTATTGATATTATACTCGGTCGCCGCCCTCTTTTTACTGCTAGGCGTCGTGGACGACATTAAGCCTATTCCCGCTTCTTTGAAGTTGCTCGTCCAAATCGCGTTGAGTTTCCTCCTTGTTTCTTCCGGCTTCGGCGTCGCCCAAATGACCAGTCCCTTCGGCGGCAGCCTCGTCTTGGGATGGCTGGGGTATATACTCTCCCTCTTTTGGATTCTGACCATTGTCAATGCGATTAATTTTATCGATGGGCTGGATGGGTTGGCGGGAGGAATCGTATTCTTCGCCGCCCTGGCTAATCTCCTCATCGCATTACATCCCTGGCAGAATTTCGTATGCATCATTTCATTGATCCTCATGGGAGCGGTATTGGGATTTCTTCCCTATAATTTTTCGCCCGCCAAAATCTTTATGGGCGACGCGGGAAGCCTCTACTTGGGGGTTTTGTTGGCGGGAAGCGCCTTGGAAAGCAATGTTAAAAGCGCGACGATGTCTTCCTTATCTTTGCCGGTGGTGATCCTTTCCGTCCCCTTGCTGGACGCCTTTTTGACCGTCATCCGCCGCGGCCGCAAAGGGCGGCGGTTTTTTACGGCGGATCGGGAGCATCTGCATCACCGCTTGATCCGGCTGGGATTTTCGGATCGGCAGGCGGTGCTGTCCGTATACGGCCTCTGTTTTCTGCTTTCGATGTCCGCCGTGTTCGCGGCCCAGTTGCCCAATCGCTATTCGATCTTGTTTTTATTCGTTTTTCTGGCGGCGGCGGGTTGGGGACTAGCCGTGTTCAACGCTTTCGAACGCCGCATGATTGGCGGCGAGCGGGAAGAGGAATGATATCCAATAGCGAAAAATCAAAGGCAAGCTGCGCTTGCCTTTGCCACCCGGCCCAGCATTAGCAACGCAAGCGATATGTCAAGGCGGCAATAAAAGCGATAATCAAAAAAGCGGCGACTCCCAGCGAAATATATTCGACGGTGTGATTTTTCGGCCTTTCTGCATCCCGCTTTGGCGGCAATTGCAGCGGCAAAACGGCGCCGGATTCGGAAGATTCCGGCAAGGTTACTTTGATCTTGATCCCTTCCGTAGCGGGAACAAAGCCGGTTTTGTTGAGAATCTCATAATCGAATGGTTCGTATTCCGCATAGGGTACAAGCCCCTCGTAAACGGCGCCGTTCATCGTTTGCGCTTTGATCTGCTTCCAGCCGGGCGCCTTATTTACATTCGTATCTTCATATGAGAAATCGAGCGGAATCCCGCGCGGAAGATCTTCGGACAAAGAGCATAAGAAGCCGATATCGATTTTAATGACGCTGATGTCGTTATGGCCAAAGCTAGCGTAAGCGTCGCCGGTCTTGTACTCCAATTTCAAATCGCGTCCCCCCAGCCGCACAATCTGTCCCTGCGCGTATTGCTGCGCCATCTTCTCGATAAAAGCGCCGCGCTCCGCTTCCGTGATTTCGCCGTCGTTGTCGGGATCGAGTTCTTTCGCGGCGCGTTCGGTGGGATTAACGCCAAGTACGGTCGAATACATGATGACGAGATGGGATGGCGCGAACGTCAGCATGGCGAAGCGGTCGACGCTTTCGGGATGCAGCGCATGAGAATCGGCATAGGGCGCAGCGCAGAGAAGGCCAAACGAAGCCCAAAACGCAATAAAGACGATTCTCACGAAAAACCTCCGATTATACAAATCTGCATTGAGATCGCCGCTTTTCAAATTCCTCTCCCAAGATGGGGAGAGGTTAGGTGAGGGTTGATATTATTAGACTTATTATTCTCTCACCCTAACCCTCTCCCAGAGGGCGAAAGAATATATAAGCAATAATCCTAACGCATTCTTGTATTACTCCACGGAACGCAGCACCAGACCTGTAGGAATCTTGGGATAGAAATCGGTCGATTTTTGCGGCATCCGCACGCCGGTCAGCGAAACGTCGAAAACGGTTTGCGGAGAGATGCCCGCCAAGAGAAAAGCCGCATCGCTGGCGCCTTGCCGCACTCGATCGGCCGCCTCCTCCTCGTCGCGGACGTAGCGCACCGCTTCGCGCAGCGCCTCCTCCGGCAAATCGAGACAGGCGGCGAAGAAATGGCGGTGCAGGATGGCAACATTCAAATCGCGCAGACTTGCGGGGATGGCATCCATCGACGCAGGAGCGGCATGGGATTTCAACGTAAACATCGCGGCGTCCTGGCGCGACAGAACGGCGATGCTCCGGTTTCGGCCCGCTAAAGCCGAGCGCAGCGCCTCGCCCGAAACTTGGCGAATCGGTTCGATGTCGAAATCCGGCGCCGCCTTCTCGCGCAGCCGGTCGAACCAGCCGTTGGGCATGTTGGATAAAACGCGATGCGTGGGCAGAACCAACAGGCCGGGATCGGCGATGGGGACGATCAAAACCAGAAGGCTTCCCCACGCTTCGCGGCGGGGGTCTTTTCCCGTCTTCTCTTTCATCTCCCGGCAATAGTTCATCGCCGTTTCGTAGCGGTGATGGCCGTCGGCGATAACCAATTCCCGCCGTTGCAGAAATTCCTCGGCGGTTCGCAATTCCTTTTCGCCGGATATCCCCTCCAGGAGATGCTCCTGGCCGTCCAAATCATGGAAATGAATCAGTCTCTCTCCGGCGAGAGAGAAGATGGAATCCCACTCCGCCCTCCCGCCGTCCGCAATTAAAAAGATCGGGGAGAGATTGGCCTTCGCCGCCCGCAAGAGGCGCAGGCGGTCGGCTTTGGGACCCTCGAAGGTGTATTCGTGAGAACGAGGTCCCGATTGTTCGCCGAGTTGAAGCGCTCCAAATAAGCCCGTGCGGTTATAGGCATTTCCCCGGTAAGAAAAGGTTTGTTTATAAACATAAAGTTGGGCCAAATCGGTTTGGAGGATATTCTCTTTTCGCCATTCTTGATAAAGCCGGGCGGCGGAAGCGTACCAGTCTAGCGATTCGGCGTCGGTGGATTGGGTAACGGTGTCGATTTCCTTATCCCCCGGCGGCGGCAGGATGAGACGCACGACGTTGCGTTCGCTGCGCTTCCACAATTCCGCCCGTTCGGCGGCGGTTATTTTGTCGTAGGGCGGCGAGATCGCCCGCGAGAGGTCTTTCGTCTTTTCTGGGTTGAAGCGCAATCCGGCAAAAGGGGAAATGATAGCCATCGTTCGACTCGCTTATTATTAATGATGTTGTAGGCGTATGCCCGTGGATTCAGAGACGTAGGATGGGCCGCGTCGTTTGACCCATCAAACTTGTTATCGATAGGCTATATGCGGCCTCCCCCATTCTCTATTTACGCCCAGCGCAAATCAATACCCGGCGTTGAACGCATCCGACAATATAATCTTATTCGCGTCGGATTGGTATGGATCCGTTCTTTTTCTAATGGGAGATGACGGCGTATTGACAGGCTCCGTTCCCTCTACAAAGGGCGTCAAGATGAAGTCGGGATTAACCTTATCGGGATTATCCGGATCGACCAATCCCCCCGTTTTTTGGTTGATGGTTCGGAAAACGATTTTGTCCGGAGGCGGGATTTCCCCGAAAAGTTCGGGATGAATGGTATTGGTTTGTTCCATAAAATCCATCCAAACGGGAAGAGCGACTTTCGAACCCGTCATTTTCCGTCCCAGCGATAGCCCGAAATCGTCGTATCCTAAATAGACGACGCATAACAAATCGTTGGTATATCCCGCGAACCAGGCGTAAACGCAGTCGTCCGTCGTGCCGGTTTTACCCACGCAGTAGAAGGGAAGGTCTTTAGCCGGCGCCCCCGTTCCTTCATCTACAACGCCCCGCATCATGAAGGTCGTCAGGTACGCCGCTTCGGGCGTCATTCTTTGCACATTGAGATAAGGTTGTTTGAACTCGTAAAGCAGGGCGGGGTAATTGCTTTGAGAAGTCCTGCTCAACGAATCCTTGCGTTGATAGATGCGCTCCACCGTGTGCAGTTCGACGAAATTCCCCCGATTAGCCAGGACGGAGTAGGCCTGCGTCAATTCCATCGGCGTCGTACCCGATGTGCCGAGCGCGATGGACAAGTCGGGCTTATCGATGTTCAGATCGAAGACGTTCTTGCAAAAGCGTTGAAAATACTTGATTCCATCGCTCCGGCTGCCCATAAAATTGTCTAACAGCCAAACGCTGGCGGAATTGAGAGAATGCACCAGGGCGAAGCGCATGGGAATCAGGCCGTAATATTGGCCTTCGAAATTGCGGGGCGTCCAACCGCGCCAAAAATCCCTTTCTTCGTCTTTCAGCAAAGACGCAATGGTCCATTGGCGATTCGGCGCCGGCGCCGAGAGCGCGCAGGAGTAGAGCAATGGCTTGAAAGCGCTGCCCGGCTGCAGCGTCACCGATTGAATGGCGCGGATGAATTGCCCGCCGTTTTCGGCGTCGTTATAGTCGAATCCCCCCGCGATGGCTAGAACTTTGCCCGTCGTAGGCTGCACGGCGACTAAAGACCCCTGGACGTACCTGTCTTTCGCCAGTTTCCATTCCAAAGTTCCGTTTTCGCCTTCTATGGCCGCTACGCGGATGAAATAGCCCCTTTTCAACAGATCGAATTCGTCCAGCCACGTGGAATCCAGGTCTACGGGAATAGGAAACGGCCCCTCTCCCCCCTGTACGTTGGGCAGCTCGACGTTAATAGAACGGCTGTTGGGATCGTAATCCGAAACCGTCTTCGCGTCGTATTCGATTCCCGCTTTCAATACGTTCGCGGTCAAATAACTGTTCGCCGCTCGATAGGTGGGATGCCCCCAGTTGCGTCCGCCAATAGCGCGGCGCCGTTGTTCGTGCGCGATAATGCCTCGGCGCAAGGCGGCTTCGGCGGCCTCTTGCATGGCAATGTCGATCGTCGTATAGATATCGACGCCCTGACCGTAAATTTCGATGGGCAATCCTTCTTTGTTTTGTATCTGGCGATTCGCCAATTGCCGATGGACGGTTTCGGAAAAATAGGGGTATTTGGCGATTTGCGGGCGGCGGGCCATATCGGTTTTGAGATTGAACGGTTCCGCTGCCGCTAGTCGATATTCTTCCTCGGTAATGACTCCTTCGCGCTTCATCACCCGCAGCACCAATTCCGTCCGCTTTTGCGCTTTTTCGGGATGCTTGACGGGGGAAAAGGCGTTCGGCGCCTGAAGCATTCCTGCAAACAGGGCGCATTCCTTCAAATTCAAATCGGAAATAGGCTTCCCGAAATAAAATTCCGCCGCATTAGCCACACCGTAGATATTGCTACCCATAAACGCCTGGTTGAGATAAATCTCCAGGATTTCGTTTTTGGTGTACCGTTTTTCGATCTGTAAAGAGAGAAGGATTTCGTAGATTTTTTGGATGAAGGCTTTGGCGCTGGTTTGAGGGAGTTGATAGGGCAGCAGCTTGTTCAGAATCAAATCCTCCGCCAATTGCATAGTCAGCGTGCTTCCTCCCTGATCTCGCGTTCCCGTTTTCAAATCGTAAATGGCCGCCCTTATGAAGCCGCGCAGATCGATGCCGAAATGTTTGTAAAAACGGATGTCTTCCAACGTTACCACGGCGTCGATGAGATTTTTCGGCATCTCGAAAAGCGGCGCCATTTCCCGGTTCTGCCGGTCGTTGAAAAAGTCTGCGATCAATTCGCCTTCCGGATGGCCGGAAAACATGCGCGAAGGCATCCAAGGGCTGTAGTTTTCCAGGTAAGGGATGGTGGGCAATAAATCCAAATATTGATTGAGGATGCCGATTCCCAAGCCTACGACGACGCCCGACGACAGGAAAAAGATGCCCAGCATCCACAATATGGGCTTCCAAAACGATTTTTGTTTTTGGATATGCCGTTCGATCCGCTTCGGCAGCGGCCCTGCCTTGGAAAGCGGACGGGGCTTCTTCTCCGGCGTTAGCGTCTTAACGGGAGGCAATCGCTCGCCTTGACTGGCGGGAAGAAAATCGTCGATCGGTAGTTTCATAAAAAATCGTTCGTTTCTGGAGCGATAATGGCGGGCTGCGCTTCGCTTGAAGCCTGCTCCGCACCGCCGCAACCTATGCGCTTATATCGCATGAAACGGTATTTTATATGTTTTTACGAAAAAGAACCATTTCCCGTAACCATGAAATCAGAGAATTTTCGGCAAGATCGTTCTCTCCCTCGCAACAGCCTCGCGCAGCCGGTTGGGCGCATGGCGGCGGAATGCTATACTCATCCCATGAATATTATGGATAAGGGAGTACTCTAGGACATTTGTAATTGTCCCCTCGCCCTCCGGGAGAGGGTTAGGGTGAGGGGGCTCATTCAACAATGCAACGTTCAAAATCAAATGTCATTGAATAGGAGAATGTTGACCGATGAATCCGTCTATACGCCAAGTCGATTTTATTTGTCCTTTCCAAAATGGAGACGTTCATTGCCAGGAAATCATGTCGCCCATGCGTCCGGCGCCGAGTCACCGCGAAAAGAAACTATTCGTTTTAATGGGGCGCGATCTCAAGCCAACCAAAAACGCCTGCCCGCATTGCAGCGTCTTTATCGGAGCTTGGCGCCGCCGCATTGGCCTTTTTGGCCATATTCGATATTTCTTTATTTGGATAGCGAAAAAACAGATCCGTTCGCCCCAGCCGCAAAATTTATTGTAAATTTCGTTCCGTTATTCCATTCGCCAAAGACGCGAGAATGGAACTGGCGTAAAGCAATCTACTAATTCATGTTACGCAGCTAATAGACTCTTGCCTTTGGATTAAGTATTTTCTTGAAAATTAGAAGAACCTTTCAAGCAAAGCGCAGAGGCTGCATTTTTATTACGTTTTTGAATCACGAAATCACGAAAAGGCTCGAAATTCACGAAATATTCGAATCACGGATAGCGCGGATTCTTTTGGATTCCACGGAAAAATCGTTCTCATAACGCGATTCCTTGCGCCAACCTTTTTTCTTTTCTTTTTTTCGTGTTTTTCTTTTTCATTTCGTACTTTCGCGATTCAATGCGATAAGCAAAATAAATCTATCATGTTTTTTATCCTGCGTAACATTTATTAATTAATGCGTAGTATTACGGCCTAAGATAGGCATAACCAATTCCTCTTATGGATTCGCACGCGCTTCAAGTTCTCGAATTCGATAAAGTTAAAGAACTGCTATTGCGTTTTACCGCTTCCACGTTGGGACAGGAAGCGGTCGACGCATTGCGGCCCTATACCTACGCCAAAGCCGTCCGCGAGGCGCTGCAGGAAACTTCGGAAATGACGCGCCTGTACGAGGCGCATCAGGAACCTCCGCTGGACGGCGTTTTCGATGTGCGCCAGCCCTTGCGCCAAAGCGCTGTTCCCGGCGCCATTCTCGATCCGGCGGAAATTATTCTCATCGGCGAAACCGTAACCGCCGCCGGGCGCATCCGTTCCTGTCTGCGCAAAACCAAAGTAGACGCGCCTCATATCCGTATTTTCGGCGACCGGCTGATCCCCCATCCCGAAGTGGAAGAAGCGCTGAAAAAGGTTTTCGATGAACAGAAAAATATCCGCGATACCGCTTCCCATCACCTCGCCCGCGTACGCAAGGCCATCCGCCTTCAACGGGACGACCTGATCCGGCGGCTGGAAAAACTGATGCGCGGAAGTTGGAAAGAGTATTTGCAGGAACCGTATTATACGCAGAGGGAGGGGCGCTACGTCCTTCCCGTCGATACTCATCATCAGGGCAAGGCGCGCGGCATCATTCACGACCGCTCCTCTTCCGGAACCACCGTTTACATCGAACCCATGGAACTAGTGGAGGATGGCAACCGTCTAAAAGAACTGCATCGTGAAGAGGAGATCGAAATCCGCAAAATCCTGCGGGAATTAACCGCCCTCATCGCCGAATGCCATGAAGACCTGGAATTCAACCTGGAAATTTTTCGCCATCTGGATTTGTTAAGCGCCAAAGCCCGTTTCAGCTTGATTTACGGATTGAATCCGCCGGTCATAAGAGAAACCGGCGCGCTGCGGATTTTCGAAGGCCGGCATCCCCTGCTTCTGGCCAAGCGCGGATCCGACGGCGTCGTCCCCCTCAACCTGGATATGCCGGATAACGTCCGCGGCCTGGTCGTAACCGGTCCCAATACCGGCGGGAAAACCGTCGTCTTGAAGACCGTCGGCCTCTTGGTTCTCATGGCGCAATGCGGCCTTCCCATCCCCGCCAAGCCCAGCAGCGAAATTCCCGTCTTCGAATCGATATGGGCGGATATCGGCGACGAACAAAGCCTGGAACAAAGCCTGTCTACGTTTTCGTCGCATATGCAAAACATCCGTTCGTTGCTGGAGACGGCCAACCGCCGCTCCCTCGTGCTTTTGGACGAATTAGGCTCCGGCACCGATCCCGTCGAGGGTGGCGCGCTCTCCTGCGCCATCCTCCATAAGATTCGCGAACAGGGCGCCGTTTTTCTGGCGACGACCCACTTGCAGGAACTGAAGCTCTACGCCTATCAAACTCCCGGCGTGGTCAACGGGGCTATGGAATTCAACCTGCAATCTCTCGAACCCACTTATTCTTTTTCGATGGGGCTTCCCGGCCAAAGCAACGCCATTCAGATCGCCAACCGCCTCGGCTTGCCCGTCGAGGTTATCCAATGGGCGCGGGAACGAGTCAAGAAAATGGGAGACTCGCCCGAAGATATTCTGATCCAGATGGGGGAAGAACTGCGCCATACCCGCTCGCTGCGTCAAACCGCCGAGCAGGATTGCGAGAAAGCGCTCAATCTGAAGAAGGAAAGCGAACGAAAGATCGAAAAAGCGCTCGCCGAAGGACGGGAAATCCGGCTGCGGGCGGAGCGCAAAGCGCAGCATCTCATTCATGAACTGGAACGCAAGATTCAGGATATGGAAAAAAGCGAGGCGGAATTCAAGCAGGAATGGCGGGATAAACTGGCATCGGTTCTAAAAGAGCCAAGTCCCGCCAAACCGCCGGTATTGGCTATTCAAGATTTGAAGAAAGAACTGGCCGCCGTCAAGCAAAATCTCGAATTGGCGCATCCCAAGCCGCTGGAAGAATTCATGGAAGAGCGCCAATGGACCTGGGAGCAACTCCAGCCTGGCGTTCGCGTCCGCATCGCCGGGCTATCCGGTGCGGCGGAAGTCCTCCGCGCATCCCAATCCAAAAAAGAAGTGGAAGTAACGATTAGTTCCATGAATCTGCGGGTAAAATCGGACAGGATCGCCGCCATTCTCGGACCTCGCCTTCCCAAGATGGAAACGGAAGGCTCCGGCGTTTCCGTGGAACGTCCGGAAAACGTCAAGCGCGAAATCGAACTGCACGGCATGACGGTGGATGAGATGACGCCGCTGTTGCAGCAATATCTCGACCGCGCCTTCCTCGCCGGTTTGCCGTCGGTAACTATCGTCCACGGCTACGGCATGGGCATCCTCCGCCACGCCGTGCGAAAAATGCTCAAGGAGAATCCAACGGTGGTGAATTTCCGCAGCGGCGAGGATTACGAAGGCGGCATGGGAGTAACCGTAGCCGAATTCCGCCGCCAAGATTGATGATATTTTATTGTGCGTAATACCAATCTGCATTGAGATTGTCGCTTTTCAAATTCCTCTCCCAAGATTGGGAGAGGTTAGGTGAGGGTTGATATTATTGGACTTATTATTCCCTCACCCTAACCCTCTCCCAGAGGGCGAGGGAATATATAAGCAATAATCCTAACGCATACTGGTATAAAGTGGGTCGAGCAAAGCGAGCCTCACCCTTCATCATTCATCATTCATCATTCATCATTCTCAACATCACCTTCTTCGCGCCCGCCTGCGACGCCCTTTTCCAAGCCGCTTCCGCCTCTTTAAGGGGATAGACCGCTTCCACCAGCCTGCTGATAGGCAAAACGCCCCGCGCCAGCAAATGAATCGCTGGCTGCAATCGCCCGCAGCGCGAACCCGTAACGGCGATTTCGTCGATGACCAGCGGCGTCAGATCCAGCGCCTCCGACTGCGCCATCGTACTTTTCAAGACGATGACGCCGCGCGGCTTCGCCAGCTTCATCGCCAGGGCGAAGCCGGAACTTCGGCCCGTCGCTTCGATGGCGAAATCCCATCGTTTATATTCGGCGGCGTCGAGTTGCTGTTCCATTACCGTCCGCATACGATCGTTGACGATCGCCAAATTTTCCTCATGATGCCCGATCAACAGCAAATCGCCCTCATGACGATGCGCCGCCGCCAAAGCGATGAGGAGACCCAGCTTTCCGTCCCCCAATATGCAAACGCGATGGGTTGGCTGGATATGCCATTGTTCGAAAATCTCCAGCGCCGCCGCCAGCGGTTCGCTAAAGACGGCGTCTTCGTCGGATAGGTTGTCTGGTATGGCAAGCAGGTTCCGATTGGGCAGCGTCAGATACTCGGCCATGCAGCCGTCCCGCCCTAAAATGCCCAACACGGTTCGATGGGGACAATGGCGTTCCATATCCTGGCGGCAGGCAGGACATTCGCCGCATCCGGCGTTGATTTCCCCAACGACGCGCGTTCCGGCGGCGCCGATTTCGCCGTCTTCCGCCAACTCGCCCACGAATTCATGCCCTAAAATCCCATGAAATCCCATGTATCCCTTAGTGAGTTCCAAATCCGTCCGGCAGATTCCCGCCAAACGCGTTTTTACGAGGGTTTCGCCGCGGGCGGGAATGGGGAGAGGCGCGTTGGCGTCCAATTGCAGACCGGCGGGAGTATATCTCAAGGCTTTCATAAAAAAAATTCTCTTTCGGGTTTTTATCCATTTAAATTATTAAAAATTAGTTGATACTAATAATATCATGCGCTTGATGTTGCTAGTATAAGGATGGCGCGCTTTAATCGGCGATAGATTCGATAGTGGAAGAAATCGATAATGGGTGGAATGGGATGCAGATCAATCGAATGGATTATGGCGCCGTTACTGTTTTGTCTTTCGTGGAAGACGAACATCTCAACGAACCCGAAACCTTGCAAGAAGCGATGAAGGCGGCGATCGCTGAAGGCCGTTCGGATTTCCTCATCGACCTGGAGAATGTGGTATACGTAAGCAGTTCGGTATTGGGCTTTCTGATTACGACTTTCCGGCAAATGCAAAAAACAAGGGGAAATCTGAAATTGCTTCACGTCCAACCCTGCGTATCGAATGTTTTTCGCATTACCCGGCTTGACCGTATTTTAGAAATTTTCAACGATCTCGAAACCGCTTTGGCTTCCTTTTGAACTTTTTCATTAACGCAGGATGCGCCTCTGGGAGCGCAAGCGTCCTGCCCGCGTTGAAGCGGATATCCCCCCGATCAACAAATTATATGATAGGATGGAATCGGCGAAGAAATACGCTTCGATCCATTCGGCGCTTTGAGATTTATTAGAGCGGAAACGAATGGGCCAGCCTTGCTCTAGGATTGAAAACATGAAACCGATTTTTTCTATTCGCAAAAAAGTACTTAATGATACGGCGTTCGTTTCTCTATTGGTTTTGACTCTATCTTTCTTTGACGCAATGGAACTATACCCGGCGGCGCAGGGATTGGAGGGGGAATTTACTCATCCCCCGGATTCGGCTAAGCCGTGGGTTTATTGGTGGTGGCTGAACGGCAACGTTACCCGCGAGGGCATTACGAAAGATTTGGAGGAGATGAAGCGGCAAGGAATCAACGGCGTGTTGATCTTCAACGCCGGAGGCGCCGATTCTCCCTCCGGCCCGCCGTTCATGTCGCCCGCCTGGCGCGAATTATTCCGCTTCGCATTGCGCGAGGCGGATCGCCTGAGAATGGAGGTCAGCGTCAATCTTTGCGATGGATGGGACGCGGGCGGCCCCTGGATTACGGCGGAATATGCGAACAAAAAATTGGTTTATTCGGAAATACAAGTGGATGGCGCAAACCATCTGTCGCACGAGTTGCCGCTGCCTCCGCTCGTGGACGGCTATTACCGCGAAATTGCCGTCATTGCCTTTCCCGAAAAAGCCTCGCGTCCATTAACTCCAGCGAGAGTAACCGCCAGCTCGTCTTTAGCGGGATATTGCGAAGAATGGAACTATCCGCCGGAAGACGCCGCCGATAACGATCCGGAGACCTTTTGGTCTTCGGCCAATGCGGAGCTATCCGCCAAGACGCCGGTCTGGCTGACTTTGGCTTACCATGAACCTCTCAATGCGAATGGTATGTTCATCTCGGCGGGGAAAGAGAACGGACCCCGCGAATGCGAATTGCAAGGCTCAATAGACGGCGCCGAGTTTTCGCCGATATGCCGTTTTACCTTGGAAAAGGGCGAGTCGAAACGCATCGATTTCGCATCCGTCCTAGCCCAACAATTTCGACTGACGATCGATTCGGCCTATGGCGCGCCCGTCCAAATTGCGGAAATGCAGATTCTGCGCCCTGGCGGCGAACCTTACTTGCGTCCAGGGATCAAGTGGTTTCATTTCAAATCGGGCAACCGCAGTTTTTGGGATTATCCCCGCCAAGGACCGATCGTCATGAACGATGAATATCCCGATGACGGCGCCTGGGATTGCCGCTCTGAGGATATTTGGGATTTAACCTCGCGCATGGATGCCCAGGGACGGATCGAATGGGACGTCCCTCATGGACGATGGACGATTCTTCGTTTCGGCTATACGTTGGAAGGGCAAAGAACGCGTTGCGGCACGACGGTTATCGGCTACGAATCCGATATGCTCAGTTCCAAAGGCATCGAGCGCCATTTCCAACATACCGCCGAACCAATACTGGAGGAAGCTGCCGCCGCAGGCGCGAAATCGCTGAAGTATTTCCATATTGACAGTTACGAGTTAGGCGCCGACATCCGAGGGCAGCAGCCCACATGGTCGGAAGCCTTTCGCCAGGAATTTAAAATCCGCCGTGGCTACGATCTCTTGCCCTATCTCCCTGCGATGGCCCGCCGCATCGTAGACAACCGCGAACGAACCAATCGCTTATTTTGGGATTTCCGGCACACGATCGGCGACCTGATGGCGGAGAAATTTTTCCGCCGCTTCAACGAACTGGCGCATGAGCGCGGGATTGGGGCGCATTCCGAAACCGGCTATGGCACCTACCCCTATCCCCATATCGACGGTTTGCAATGCGCGGGGACGAACGACATAACGATGGGGGAATTCTGGCAGGGAACGGACATCATGTCCCAGTTCAACCATTTCGGCAATGTCATCCGTTCTGTCGCTTCGGCGGCGCATATCTACGGACGCCGCCTCATCCAGGCGGAAGCGTTTACCTCCTGGAACCATTGGGTGGAATACCCCTTCGCCCTCAAGCCCACAGGAGACGAGGCCTTTTGCAATGGACTCAACCGCATGGTCTTTCATCAATACACCCATCAGCCGCTGCTGCAAGGCAAGCCCGGCTGGCAATACGGCGCCGGAACCCACTTCGACTGCAACATCACTTGGTGGGAGCAAAGCCAAGCCTTTTTCCAATATCTCGCCCGCTGCCAGCATCTCTTGCAACAGGGAAAGTTCGTCGCCGATGTTTGCTATTTCTATGGAGAAGGCGCAACGTCGTTCGTTCCCTCCAAGGAATTCTTGCGTCCGTCTCTGCCTTATGGCTACGATTTCGACGCCGTTAACGCCGAGGTTTTACTGACGCGCATAAGCGTGAAAAACGGGCGCCTAACGCTGCCGGACGGCATGAGCTACCGGCTGCTCGTTCTGCCAGAAGACGCCAAGATGTCCCCCAAAATAGTGAAGAAGATTGAGGAATTGCTCCAAGCGGGCGCGGCGGTTTCCGGCCCCAAGCCAAAACAAACGCCGGGCCTGACGGACTATCCCAACGCCGACATGGAATTGAAGCAACTCGCCGATTCGCTTTGGGGAGAAGAGGATAAGGCTTCCGGCCATAAAACCATCGGCGCCGGGAAACTCTTTTGGGGCGAACCGTTAGCCGATGTTCTGGCGCAATTGAATCTGCCGCCCGACGTAGAATTCCAAAAAGGCGAGAAGGAAGCGCGAATGGAGTTCATCCATCGAAGCATCGAGGATCAGGATTTCTATTTCTTGTCCAACCAAACGGAAAAGCCGTTTTCTGCGCAATTCCTTTTCCGGGTCAGCGGCAAACAGCCTGAACTATGGGATCCTGTAACCGGCGAGAGGCGCGATTTGCCGCAGTACGAATATATAGAAGGACGCGCATCGGCGCCGCTGGAGTTCGCGCCCTATCAATCCTATTTCATCGTATTCCGCAAACCGGCGTCTTCGGAAAAATCCCCAGGCCGCAATTTCCCGGCGCTCAAAGCAGTGCAGGAACTAGGCGGTCCCTGGACGCTGCATTTCGATCCTCAATGGGGCGGTCCGGAAGAGATCGTTTTCGATAAATTGCAAGATTGGACTAAGCGCCCGGAAGAGGGTATCAAGTATTATTCGGGAACCGCAACGTATCGCAAAACCTTCAATCTTCCTGATGCGCTGCGTCAGCCTGGCCAACGCCTTTATTTGGACTTGGGAAAAGTCGATAACGTCGCCGTAGTTCGCTCGAATGGCAATAACCTCGGCGTTATTTGGTGCGCTCCCTGGCGCGTGGAGATCACTAACGCCGTTCAAGCAACCAACAACAAGTTGGAAATCGACGTAGTCAATCTCTGGCCGAACCGCCTCATCGGCGACGCAAAACAGCCCAAAGAGAAAAGATTCACGCTAACCAATATCGTCTTCAACGCCGATTCCCCCTTGCTTGAATCCGGCCTGCTCGGCCCCATAATTTTATTGACGGCGGAAAACGATCATTAGCCGAAGATTGATTAATCCGTCGAGATTCGAAGCGCGAAAGGTAAACTCAAGTCCACCCTGCCTTTCTTTGAGCCTATGTTATGCAAATTTGATTTTACTTAATCGAATTTGTTTGCATTGCAGATATCGCGGATGAATGGGAATTAGGGGGACGAACATTGGCAATATGAGTTTAGGACGCCGCTATGTTGGAGGATTTTTATGCCTTTTTTGCCTAAAACGTCCCGCGAGAGATGGATCTTGGCGCTGCTGTTGGCGGCGCTGGCGTGGATCGGATTAGAAATCCGTTTGGGCGCTAAATATTCCACGCAGCGCGAGAGCAATATGAACTGCTTTCGCTGGGATTCTCGGACGTTGTGGACGTTTCGACCGTCCTTTCAAGGGACGGCATGGAATCAAACGATCCATACCAATTCGCAGGGATTTCGCGGCGGCGAGGAATATGCGCTGAAGTCCACCCATGCGCTGCGGATTCTGGCTTTGGGCGATTCGCGGACGTACGGCTTTCACGTTAAGGATAACGAGACGTTTTCATTCGTCTTGCAGGCGGAATTGCGGCGGCGGGGAGTGGACGCGGAAGTTATGAACGTGGGCGTTTTCGGTTTCACGGCCATGCAATGCCTGGCGAATTTGGAACGGCTGCTGCCCTATAAGCCGGATATCGTCCTCTTCGCGCCGGGATACAACGACCGGCGTTATCTTGTAACGCGGGGGGAAGATTCGGACGCCTCGTTCCGGTCGATCGCGCGATTGCGGCGCATTGCGGGCGTCCTGGAATGGAGCAATGCCTTTTTTGCGCTGATGCAGGAGATCGGCGAACGGAAGTTGAAACCGTTGCGGGAGCATCCGCCGGGATTGGATCGAGTCGCCGCGCGGGTATCAGAAAAGCGTTTCGGTGAAGAATTACGTAAAGCGGGCGAGCTGTGCCGGGATAACCATATCCGCATCGTTTATATGAAAATCTACGGCAATCCTTCCGCCTACGGCCTCGCCGAACAGGCGGCGGCGCTTTACGATGCGCAAAACTACGCCGAGGCGGCGCGGATGCTGGAGGAGAAGCGCAGGAAGTTGGCCCAACAGGCGCATCCACTGGCGATGTATTATCTTGGATTGTCTTATCAAGCGCTGGGCGAGAAGGAAAAAGCGGCGCAAGCGTTCGCCAGCCACAAGCCTTCTGGTTCCATTATGGGGGAAGCGGTTTTGCGCAGCGAGAGGCGCTATTTCGCGATAATGGACGAAGCGGCGCGCCAGTTTTCCGCGACGGTAGTCGATGGCCGGGCGGCGGCGGGCGTTATTGCATCCACCAGCGAGGATCAAGCATTCGCCAGCCTCTTTTACGACGAATGCCACTACCTGGCGGAAGGACATCGGATTATGGGATTGGCGCTGGCGGACGAAATGTCAAAAGATATCAAGAAACAATAATAAATTGAAATTTCGACTTAGGAAATGGTATCGGAAGAAGATGAAATTTTATCCTGTTTTATATACGTCATTTGATCGACGATCCGATGGGGATGTTCGGATTCTTTCCGCCGCAGACGTTCTCCCAGCGTTGTCAAATCGTTATTGCATTGGGCTAATAGATCGGCGCGCCATTCGTGGATTTCATCGATTAAATCACTTTCTCGTTTCGGCATGATTATTCCACCGAATCTTGTAAACCCTTTTCAGATTAAATATAAATCAGATATTGGAGATTATACTTTCCTATCAGATAATAGTAAGATAATTTGGTTTGCTTGATCGTCAATCAAGGCATCCGCATCGATCGTTCCATCCGCCGGGGAGAACAATTATGACCCAGACGCGGCGCAACCGTTCCGCCTTTACTCTCATCGAACTACTTATCGTCGTCGCCATCATCGGGGTATTGGCGGCCATCGCCGTACCTAATTTTCTCAATGCCCAAATTCGCGCCAAAGTAGCCCGCTGCTACGCCGATATGCGTTCTCTTGGCTCCACGATGGAGATTCTGCGCATGGACAAAGGGGTGATGCTGGTGGATTGGTGGGACGACGATCTGGAAGCGGGCCATACGCGGCTGCGGGAAGTGTTCAACATGGTCGGCGCCGGGCCGGATTTCGAAATCCGGGGCTGCGAGGCGGTGCTGGCGCCGTTGACCAGCCCCATCGCTTATATGTCTTCCATTCCCTTCGATCCTTTCCAAAAAAGCGGCTATTACTACTATGTGGATAACGATCCGGAATTCGACGGCCCCGACCACGATTTTCCCGCTTATAAGGATCCAACTGCCGTCATGTACGGCAACAAACCCCTCGAGCCGGGCGATTGGGCCTTGGGCGGCATCGGTCCCGATCAGGCTTGGTACGGCAAATCGTGGACCGACGACATCTCCAACGCCAGGGGCAGCAAATACGCCCCTACCAATGGTCTCAGCAGCCGGGGCGATATTATGTTGACTAATCGGGGGGTGGATTGAGGAAGGCGTAGGATGATCGATTCGCGCACAACCTTTAACTTACTTTAACGAACTCTGCTTGACAGTGTTGAACATTGTTGTACAAACTTTAACTTACTTTAACTTACTTTAACGAACGCTAGCATAAATTTATCTTCTTAAAAAACAAGCACTTACAGAAATACATCCCGTTTTTTTTACTTAAAACTTTTACTAATTTTTCTCTTCAAGTTCTTTTCTAGTTAAAATCCATTTCGCCGATCTTGTTGTTCCACTGGTATTAATACTCCCCTCAACTTTCATTTCTTGAAGCAGATTTCTAACCAAATTATTCTTCTGTTTCATCGTGAGAACATCAGAAACCTTATCAACCAACAATTTTTCGATATCCGCTCTTTTAGCCTGTCCAAATTTCTCTAAATATAAAATAATCAATTTCTTATAATACCCTCTATCAAATCCTCGATACTTAATATAAGCCGCTTTATCGCCCGTAATAGCTGCAATCTTGGCGGAAACAAATAGATTCGGACGGCGGCCTTCTATTAACCTTAAAGCTTTAAGCCGTTTAACCTCTTCTTCAGAGATGGGGCGCTTTTTTTGTATTTTATCCAAGCCAACGACATCCATCAAAGGAATATCCGTTTTCTCGATCAGATGGCGAGTATAATTCTCGTCCAAAATTTTCCCATAAAGCCGCACCTTAACCTTATCCTGAACGCTTAGATCGTAATCGGGCATTGGAAAAAAACGCCGGCATTGGATCTTGAAAATTTTTCGTATTCCGCTCCCAATGGTATCGATCATATTCAAATTAACCATCGCTTGCGCCAAAAATGGATTACGATATTGCTCTTGCGGCGCATCTTGAAGAAGCACCTTTTCCACGGAACCGGGTATGAAATGTCCCAGGTTAGTAAAGAGAAGCGAATCGGGTTCCTCGACGAGATTGATTCGTCCGCCTTTCGTATAATCCTGATGGGCGATGCAGTTATTCAGCAATTCCCTAATTACCCAAGGATCGTATTTCGTTACCTCTGTCGGGAACAGACTATTGTTAGACATATAACGGTAAGTAAGATTTTGAATTTTCTTATAAATCCGAGTAATTGATAAAATCAAAGGTGGGCCAAAATGCTGATAATCCCTCTTCTCCCCCGATTCATCTTGTAAAATCCAACTAATTCTCGCAACGGCAGGCGAGAGAAAATGCTCCGATTCTTCCTTTCCTAAAAGTAATAAAGATGAATTAGTAATCCTACCTTTAATACATACTTTAACTTTATTTAGGAATGTTGCGTCATCCCACTCATCGATTTCTTCAGTTTTTTTTGGATTTTTTTTCTTATACTGCTTTCGGGCAAATCGAATAGCCTTTAAATCGAGATCGGCGATAGACGCCTTTTCGCAAATCTTCGCAGACCAATCTTCAAGCGTATTCTGATTTCGGATCGTTTCAATCTCATTAAGATTCAAAGCTCCGATGGATTCTCCATTACGTCCGTAGAAATGGCCATTAAAGGATGTTGGATTACCGCGAAGGGCGGGAGGAATTTGAAACAACAATACTCTGCCTTGCGGCTGAGGGAGCTCGTGGATTTCAATAAAAGTGAGACGATTATTCGTCTTTTCGGCTATACCTTGTTTTTAAGGCGTATAATGGACCCCAAAAACTAGACAGGGAGTTAAGGTGGAAAACCGAGGAGCCGAAAGTAGGCGAGGAGGTTTTCCCAAATGAACAAGACGCGAAAGAAATTTAACGAAGGCTTCAAAGCGAAAGTGGCGTTGGAGGCGGTGAGAGGCGAGAAAACGTTAGCCGAAATCGCCAGCCATTACGGGGTACATCCCAACCAAGTGACCCAATGGAAGAAGCGATTGGAGGAGTCCGTTCCCCAATTGTTCAGCCGAAAAGGAGACCGAATTTTACATGATCAAAAAGAGTTGATCGACGAGTTGTACCGGCAGATCGGCCAGTTGAAAGTGGAACTGGACTGGCTGAAAAAAAAATCGCGGGGAATCGATTGAAGAGAAGCGGCGCTGGGTGGAGCCGGAGCATCCCCAGTTGTCCATTGCGCGGCAATGCGAGTTGATCGGCCTGCCCCGCGCTAGTTGGTACTACCAGCCGCAAGGCGAGACGGAAGCGAATCTGTTGTACTTGCGGTTGATCGACGAGGAATACACGCGGCATCCGTATTACGGAACGCGGCGCATGACGGAGTGGCTGCGGCGAGAAGGGTATGCGGTCAATCGGAAACGAGTCGGGCGCTTGATGCGCATCTTGGGACTGGCAGCGATTTATCCCGGCCCGCGGCTGAGCCAAGGCGGCGAATCGAAAAAATACCCGTATTTATTGAGGGATTTGAAGATCGAACGCCCCGACCAGGTATGGTGCACGGACATTACTTACATTCGCTTGCGAAAAGGATTCGTCTACCTCGCGGCGGTGATGGATTGGTACAGCCGCTATGTGTTGTCATGGAAACTCTCCCTGAGTTTGGAAGCGGGATTTTGCTTGGAAGCATTGGACGAGGCGCTGGGGCGAGGGCATCCGGAAATCTTTAACAGCGATCAGGGAGTCCAGTTTACCAGTCTGGAATTCACGGGACGGCTGGAGAAAGAAAAGATTCGGATCAGCATGGATGGAAGAGGACGAGTGTTTGACAATATCATGATCGAACGGCTGTGGCGCAGCGTGAAATACGAAGAGGTTTATTTGCACGACTACGAAACGGTGGAAGAATGCCGGGGGGGATTGTCGGCGTACTTGAAATTTTACAATGAAGGGCGGCTTCACCAATCGCTTGGTTATTGCACGCCGAACGAAAGGTATAAAGGACCTTACGCTTTGACGGCGTAGAAAGGAGAATGATGACCATCCTTCAGAAAGGGACTCAAGGGACAGGGGGCAACTCCAGTCGGGCTACGCCCTCCTTCTGTTGCCCCCTGTCCCTTCGACCTGACCTGGAGAAAGGGTTGAAAAGAAAAATCGGTTTCCACCTTATTTTTTCGTTTTTTTGTCTTGACAATGGGGACCACTTTACCTAACTTCTCCCAATTATGGGAGAGGAATTTAAAATGCGACAAATTCAATGCTGTTTGGTATTATTTCGCCGCTGCGCTGGCGGCGATTCGATTCATTTCCTCGTTTTGAAATAATCTATATTTCCATCCTGCAAGAACGAGGAAGAGCAGTTCCAATCCCAGGTAGATGAGAACATACATTCCGCCGCCAGAACCGAAGCCGTAGCTATGCAAACCGGAGGCCAGAACGAAATTGACGCCATACCAGGTCATCAAGATCAACCAAAAACCGAGAATGGCGCCCACGGCGGTTCCAAAATCGCGCAGCCAGTTGATGGATCGAGCGTGAAGAATGACCATATAGCCCAACAGCGAAATCAACGCCCAGG
>JBFMBP010000087.1 GCA_040755155.1 Candidatus Omnitrophota bacterium
TCTCCTCGAGCAATTGCAAAGCAGGTCCGAAAAAATCCCCGTTCTCGTCGTTTCCATGTACGAAGATCCCTTCTATATCGAAAAGGCTTTTAAAGCGGGGGCCAAGGGCTATATGCTGAAAAGGGAATCGGTGCAAAAAGTGGGAATGGCGATCCGCCAAATCTTGAACGGCCGCATCTACGCCAGCGAAGATATCTCCTTGCGCATGCTTTCCAGCATGGTGGAGAAGCAATTTTCTCCCGCCGCGTCGAATATCCGCCAAACGTTAAGCCAACGCGAATTCCAGATCTTCGAATTCATCGGCCAGGGGAAAAAGCGGCAAGAGATCGCGGAGGCGCTGCATATCAGCGACCGCACCGTCGATACGCACATGACCCGGATCAAAGAAAAATTGGAAATCGATTCCAACGCCAAGCTCATCCACTGCGCCATCAAATTTTTCATGAAATCCTATTAATTGTTTCCCGCCGTTTATTCCTCCTGCTTAATTTCATTCTAATACTTTTGTACGAATTGTTCTTATGTTGCTTTTAAGGCTATTTCGTACAAAAAAGACGCATTTTCTCGATTGGTTTCCCGCCTCGATTCGCTTGATAATGTTATGTCATCATGGATTTGTTGCTTGATTGGCAATGGCTTTCCGCCGCTAATCCATTATGCAAACTACTTAACAAAGGAGTCATGACAATGCAGAATCGAAGGAATATGGAGAAGTGTTGGTTGCTGCCGGTATTGTTCGGAATGATGGTTATTCTTCCTGCGGCGGCGATGGGGTACACGGAATCGGGCCAGATTAACGGCGCAGAGACATGGTCGGGCACGATAGAACTGCTGGGCGATATTGTCATCACGAAGACGGGCGCTTTGACCATTCAACCGGGAACGGTCATTAAGTGCGAGCCGAAATTCGATATGGAAGTAGGAGGCGAGGATACCTCGAGAATCGAGATCGTCGCCGACGGCGGGAAGCTGTTCGCCGAAGGAACGAAAGAGAAGCCCATCCGCTTCACGACGTATAACGACGTTCCCAAAAGCGACGATTGGTACGGCATCGTGGTCAAGAGCGATCAAGTATCGCTGAAATACTGCACGATTGAATATGGCCGTTACGGCGTATATATCGGCCAAAACGGTTTGCCCACGGTAGAGAATTGCGTCATTCAAGAGAATTGGATCAACGGCATTCTGATGAAGACGAACAACAAATTCACCTTTTCATCTTGCACGATAAGCAAGAACGGCGTAAAGAGCGATTACTATTGCGATGGAATCAGAGTGGATGTATCTACTACAGACGCGAATTCGTCACTAACGCTAAACGGCTGCGTCATCAAGGAAAACAAATATCGCGGCGTCCACAGCGGGAATTTCAAAACTATCGTTTCGAATTCCAATATTTCTCTAAATAGTAATATTGGAATTGAAAATAGCGGTCAATCGTTGGCCATATCCAATTCCACCATCAATGACAATAAATCTCATGGCGTCTGGGGTTATTACGCAAATATGACTATTACCGACAGCGAAATCAATCGGAATAGCCAATATGGAATTTATGGAAAAGTAATCAAGATCGCCAATTGCAAAATTCTGCAAAATAAATCATACGGAATGCAAGTTTGGTCTTCGGCATTGGCGACGGAGGGAACATTAATTCAAGACTGCTCCATTAACGAGAATACCTACCCTGGGATTTTTTTATCTTCTGGCTCAGGGTCGACTGGAACATTTATTATTAAAAATTGTGAAATAAATAAGAATGGAAATAGCGTAACAAATTCTTACGGATCGGGAATCTATGGCGATGACTCTACGGTTTTGAATGTCCTAAATTGCACGGTAAAGGAAAACAAAAGCGCGGGAATCTCGTTCGCCAAGTTGGGAGTGCAGGGAATAACGGGAAATATCATTGAAGGGAACCAATACGGCGTCGAATTCCGCTCCAACGAAACGAAATTTACGATGTCTCCCGGCAACGATATTTTCAACAACATCGAATACGAACTGAAAAACGCCGGAAAAGCGGCGGTAGTGGTGAACGGCAATTATGTCGGGGAGTTGAACACGCAAGAGTTGGATAACGGCGTACGAAACTTGACGAAAGTTTTCGACAGCCGCGACGACGCCAACGTCGGCGCCATTATCATTCAAGAATATGCGAAGACGAAAATTGTGGAAGGCGCAGGCGAACTGCCCACGCCTACCATCACCCCAACGGCGACCAAAACGCCTCCTCCCTCTACGCCTATCCCCACACCCATACCGACGAAGACGCCGATACCGCCAGTAGCCACTTCAACGCCGACCAACACGCTAATTCCGGTAATGCCGACTCCAACGCCAGCGACGACAACTCCTGTTCCCGGCAACGCCATCGGCGGCGGAACCTTCTACATCGCCCCCGGCGACGAAGTCACGGTGGCTTTGAACGTAACGGGCATGGCTTCCACCAAATCTCTCGGCATGGAGTTGAAATTCGATCCCGCTGTTCTTAGCTACGTCAAAATTTCCAAAGAAAACACGCTATTGTCCAAATGGTCGATGTTGGATGCGGCGCTGCTAGGAACGGACGTATTGAATCTGCAGGGTTTGGGAGACGCGGTGAGTGGCAGCGGAACGCTAGCCTATCTGACGTTCAAAGCCAACGCCTCGGCGGCGGCGGGCAGCTCGTCGTCGATCGTTCTGTCCAATCTGGTCGGCCTGACCGGATTGACTCCCGCTCCGATTGCAATTGTGATCGGCGTGCGGGGCGATCTGAATCAAGACAATGTCATGAATATTCTGGACGTTCAAATTCTCTTCGAACACGTATTGAAAAAAACCGTAACGGATTCCGAAAAATCGGCCTGCGACTTCAACAAAGACGGAACCGTGAATATTCTGGACGTCAGCATTATGTTCGAGTCCGTTTTGAAAAAGCAGCCGCTTCCCGCTAAATCGGCGCGCCGGAGCGTTCAACCCAGCGCGGCGGTGGGCTTGACCGTTTCCACCGTCGACGGGACTCCCGGCGGAACCGTTGAAATCGCGGTTACGGCGTCCGGCGGCGTTAACGTCACCTCCTTGGAAATGGAAATCGTCTACGACGCTTCGAAACTGGAATACAAGGCGTTCGACAAGACCGGAACGGTATTGACCGGCTTTTCGATGTTCGACGCATACGATCTGGGCGGCGGCAAAATCTCCATCGCGGGAATCGGCAGTTCCAGCGCCGCGAACGGAAAATTGTTTACGTTGCAATTTACCGCGAAAAGCGGCGCCACTGGAAGCGCGGCGGTTTCCATCACGCCATCCAGCGTGGTCGGAGAACTGAGCGGCGCGACAATCGTTAACGGCGGCGCGAATTTCGGCGGTACGTCGGCAACCCCCACACCCACGGCGACGCCCGCAACGACAGCCCCCACGGCGACGCCCACGGCTTTAAGCGGAGGGAAAAATACCGTCGAAGTTTTCGATAACGTCGGCGATTCATCCGGCGATTTGACCGGCAAAACCGACTTCGATTCTTCCAGCGCCCGGACGCTGGTCATCCATTGCAACGCCGCACAAACCAACGCGACGGATTGGCATGTTTACGTCCGCAAAGGTCTCGGCGGCTTCAAATACCTGGGACGGACAGCCAGCGGAACCGACGCCGATTTGGAATGGTATTCCGGCGCAACGAATATCGATCCCGACTTCGCCAAAGGCCCCGATTTCAATTCGGTCTATTCGTTCCGCATGGTGCGTCTGGACGGCAAACTGGGGGCGGACGACATTTTCTCGACGGCAAATTCAATAGGATTCAATAGCGAAGGCGGAAACGAAGTATCATTATCGTTACCAGACGTTCCAAATCTCAAATCGGGAGAAGTTGTAATTTACGACGATATTCTAGGCGGCAACAACTTGGCGCCGATGGATGGGATCGGTCAGGACGCCGACCGTTCCACTTGGCGAGCGCTTCAGATCGCCTGGAACTTCGGAGTAGACGATTCCACCGTAAACGAATATCAAGTTTATATCAGCGTCGATGGAAGCGCGTTCGAATTTTTTGGCCAGACTTGCAGCGGAAGTACCAACTATTATTGGTGGACGTCCAAAAAGGATTTTAAAATCGCCGCCAAGTATGCAGGAGGGCCGGAAAACGGACATACATACCAGTTTAAAATCTGGATGCTTCCTTTTACAGGAACCAATCAATCGATGACCAGCGGCAAAATAATTTATACAGCGGAATAATCCGCTTTAATAACGTTGTTCCTTTCTTTCTTATGCTTAAACTCATAGGCGCAGGCCGATCATGGCCTGCGCTTTGTTTTCTGGCAATTATATAACCGAAGTGGATTACTTGAAGGATTATCGCAAAGGATAGAACTCCCAATATAGTATGCAAGTTTTGCTCCGCACACCGACATAAAGCTGCATCGCCGGATACGACGACATCCTTGGCGGCGACGATCATGCGCCAATGGGATGCGCCGGTCAAGATGCGGAAAAAGGCAATGCAACGGGGTGGGACGTTTACGTAAGGCGAGGCTTTGGAGGTCCGTTATTTTGGGGGAGAGTCAATAACGGCGATGCCGCAGGACTGAATTGGATGCAAGGTTCGAATGGCCTGAGCGCCGCCTTCGCCAACGGTCCCGATTTTAATTCCGCCTATTCCTTCCGAGTCGTTAGATTGGATGGAAAAATTAGCCCTGACGATTTCTTCGATCAACGCGGATGGGTAGGTTTCAATCTAAAAGGCGGCAATAACGTATCATTATCTCAACCAGCCATGCCCAACCTTCAAACGAGAAAAGTGTGCGTCTATGACGATATCTTCGGCGGCGACGATTTAGCGCCGATGGGCAAGTCAATCGTTGGCCAGGATATTGACGAATCGAATTGGAGAGCATTGCAACTTGTATGGAACTTTGAAGCCAATGCGGAAGATGTGCAAGATTATCGCGTTCTTATACGAGAACAAGGCCAGGAGCAATTTCAATCGCTAGGCCAAACAAACAGCGGGTGCGTCACGTATTTCTGGTGGACGCAAGACCAAGCGTTTTATACGGCGCCAGAATTCAAGGATGGTCCCCAAAATGGCAAAGTGTATCAGTTTAGAGTCGTTAAGTTCGCCTTCGACGGTTCAAGAGACGCTATGAACAGCGGGTGGGTAAAATATTCTGTGCTAGAAT
>JBFMBP010000088.1 GCA_040755155.1 Candidatus Omnitrophota bacterium
AATAGAATAAATTATGAAAATATTTGCATATTTACATGGCTACAATCCTTGCCGCACAAAAAAGCGCAACCTCAAAAATATCCAATGGTTACGCCTAGTATTCCGATTATTTCTTTAGGAACTTCGGATTAGGAACTTCGGACTAAGACGTATATCTACGACATCAGCGACTTAACGTCGGTCGTCAAAGGATCGACGGAGCAATAAGTAATACCATTCTGCGTTAGGATTGTTGCTTATTAATTCCCTCGCCCTTTGGGAGAGGGTTAGGGTGAGGGAAATATAAGTCTAATAATATCAACCCTCACCTAACCTATCCCCATCTTGGGAGAGGAATTTGAAAAGCGACAATCTCAATGCAGATTGGTATAAGCTGCACGAATGCGCGTTGGGCGCGGCGGCGGGGCATGACGGAGACGTCATGCCCCGTTGGCTTTACAATACGGTTTCGGCTGGAATCCGCGGATGTTTTTCCCGGCAGGAAATACATATCCCTCGCTTTGCTTCTGGGAGAAGCGATGCGAGGGATTGAAGAGGGAAAAGCGAACCTTTCGAATTCTGTTACATTTCTACGAATTCTTCCGTATCTTGCTTTGACTTATTTGGCAGCGTCCGAACGGATTCGCGATAGAAATGGGATATGGTTTTTTTCCCGGTTTTGTCTTGGAGACGGCGGCTATCGTCCGTACTGATTTTGAAGCGGGAGACCATTTCCTGCAGCGCCATGGCCTGGGCGGCCAGTTCTTCGCTGGCGGAAGCGGATTCTTCGCTGGTGGAGGAATTTTGCTGGGTAACGATATCCAGTTGTTCCATGGCTATATGAATTTGGGTGGCGCTTTCCAGCTGTTCCTTGCAATTCATGTTGATTTGTTGCACCAATTCCGATGCATTCTTAATGCTGGGGACTATCGTTTGGATTAAGCTTCCCGCTTCTTCCGCTTTTCCAACGCTGTTTTTAGCTAATTCGCTGATCTCTTTGGCGGCTTGTTGGCTGCGTTCCGCCAATTTGCGAACTTCTATGGCCACTACGGCGAATCCCTTGCCCATCTCTCCCGCCCGCGCCGCTTCGATCGCCGCGTTCAGCGCCAATAAGTTCGTTTGGTCGGCGATGTCGTTGATAATCAAAATTTGATTGGCGATCTTTTTCATGGCGTCCACAGTATCGCTTACGGCGATTCCGCCTTTTTCCGCTTCGATGGCCGCTCTAGAGGATACTCCATCTGTTGTAGTAGCGCTTTCCGAGCTGCTTTGGATCGAAGAACTGAGTTGAGTGATGGCGGCGGAAGTCTTCTCTAAATTGGATGCCTGTTCCGTTGCGCCATTAGCGAGATTTTGCGAGGCGGAAGATAATTCCTCGGCGCTGGCCGCCACTTGTTCGGCGGCGGTCTGAATGTTGCTCATCACTTCATTCAAATTGGCGCGCATATCGTTTAAGGCATTCGCCAGATCGCCGATTTCGTCTTTTTGATTCAAATCGATTCGCTGCGTCAGATCGCCGGAAGCGATGGATTGAGCGAATCGCACGCCTTTCGCCAACGGCTTCGCGATGCTGCCCGCGATGAAGATCGCTACGATCGCGATCAAGACGATAAACACTCCCACGATGGATAAAACCCAGCCGGTCAATCCCAGCTGATTATTGTATCGATTCCACATGGCTAGGCTGGCGAAAGCTTCCGCCTCGTCGATCTCCGCCAGAATCGCCCAGTGGATATCGCCAAGCTGAATCGGAGCATAAGCCGACAGCACCGGATTGCCATTGTAATCGATAATGATCTTTGCGTCGGTTTTTCCGCCCAAGGCTTCCTGAGAACCCACCGTATCCACTTTTCCCTTGCTAGGATCTTTAAAGGAAGCGATAACGGCGCGGTTCGTTTTATCCAGATAAGAATCCGATCGCATCAACTTATCGCTGCCCACCAGATACGTCTCTCCCGATACGCCCATGCCGCTGCGTTCCTGCATGATTGAATTGATAGCTTCCAGTGATAGCTGCAAGGCAACGATGATTTCCGCCTCTCCATTATGCATCACCGGCTGCGCGATAAACGCCGCCGGATCGCCATTACTGGGCGCATAGGGTTCGAAATCCGCCATACCATAAGTTTTGGTTTGCAGTACGGTTTGGATTAATTTTCCCAAATTGGTGCTGCTATACTTGCCGTTGACCAGGTTGCTTTGGTAATCGGCTTCCTTGGCGACCGTATAGAAAACATAGCCGTTGGGATTGATGAGAAACAGATCGTAATAGCCGTAAGTCTCTTGGTATTTCTTGAAGAAATATTCGCCTTGCTGGTCCTTGGGACAAAAAGCCTCGGCGACGTCGATCTCGCTGATCATCGCCCATCGCACTCCGAAAACCTCCAAGGGATCGTAGCAGGACAAGACGGGATTGCCGTTGTAATCTTGAATCACGTCTTGTTTTTCCACTCCCGCCAAGGCTTCCCGGCTGGCCTGAGTATCCACTTTGCCTTTGTCTGGATTCTTGAACGAGGCTTCGACGGTATGGTTGGTTTTGTCGAGAAACGAATCCGACCGCATCAACTGGTCGGGACCGACAACATAGGATTCTCCCGTCTCTCCCATGCCTGCCCGGTCAAGCATGATGGCGTTGATTTTATCGCTCGGTATCTGGATCGCGATCGCGCCGATTCGGACGCCGGTGGCGTCTTTCACGGCGCCGGTTAGAAATGCGCTGGGCAGGTTGTTGGAGGGCGCGTAGGGCGCAAAATCGGCGAAGGCGATCTCCTGGCTCTCTGTTTTGCGGAAACTGACGGCCAAGTTGGAGTCTTTGTAAGGTCCATTGATCGTGTTGGAGCCTAGATCGGCCTCTTTGGCGACAGAATAGACCACATTGCCGTCTGAGGCGATGAGTAGAATGTCGTAATATCCCCGATCCTGCTTCATCGCCGAAAAATGCGGTCCTAGTTCCATATCCAACTGCGTCCATGCCGATCCTCCAGTTTTATTCCCTTCCTCCAGGAAAATCTTCTCGAATCGATCGATGGCCGCGGCGGTTCGGGGATCGCCGCAGAGAAACGCTAATTCCTTATGTAAGTTATTGAAGTAATCTCCAATTCGGTTCTTTTTAACTGTCTGTACAGCTTCCAATTTTTGGAACGCCTCTTGACGCAGCGTCCCCACGGTTTCCACCAAAACTTTCATGTCGCCTTCACGTTCGGCGAAGTACTTTTGAATTTGGCCTTTTTTGATATCCCGTATGGCTGTCAGTTGATTAAAAGTCTGTACATGAATGGCTTGACTCGAACTGTTGAAGGATATCCAAGCGGCCAGCGATAAAGGAAGAAGTCCTACTATGAGAAAAAGTGCGATCAACCTGGGTTTCATATTTATATTATTCAAGTTCATCATCATTCTCCCGCGATTTTCTATTTATTCTAATTTCTTTAATTCTGCCTTAATCCTTTGATTCCCCATTCTGGAGTTTTTTTTGATATCAACGTCTAATGTGAAAACTACATGCGGTAAATCCTGGATTAACTCCTTTCCCATTAAAGAGTATTTCCACAATGCTATTCTTCGCACAGCAAAAAACAGTCCAAATTAATCGATTAAAGAAAATCAGTACATTAAGAAATGCAATATTCCAATTTTGATTGGTTTGAGAAACGGAGAGCGATAAAAAATCTACTGAAGGAGGAGAATAGCCTACATTTGAAATGATTGCATTGTATCTACTAAAGATACTCGTGTATCATCGTTTGAGAATAGAGATTAAGGAATAAATATATACATATAAATTTATAGGTAATTTGATTGTCCTTAAGTTGATAATGAGAAGAAAGTTCTATTTCGATCGGAATTATCGCGCTCGGCGGATGGCGGTCCAGCCGGAAGTGGAGAACTCTTCCCCTAAGCGAAAAAATCGCGTCCGGCGTTGGACGTCGGCGCCTTCCATGCGGGTCTCGATTTGCACTTGAACGATGTCTTGCGCCAAGCCTTGGAAATTCTTCCAAAGAGTATGAAGCAATCTGACCTCTTCCAATTTCCATACGGCGGGATTGGGATTATTGCGGGGATTGGGAATACTGCGGGGGAACAAGTAGAAGCAGGGCGGCGGGACGGCGCGTCCATTGGGCAAAAGCGTCGCTCGTTCGGGATTCGCCAACTTGGGACAGGGGCGTCCTACGGTTCCACAGATCAAATCCCAGATCACGACCCCATCGATTTTCTGGCCTCGGTGAATCTCCTCAGCGCTGAGGCGGGTGTGGATGCCGGACCAGGCGTTATGCCGAGGATCGGAACCAGGATTCTGGCAAAGCGACCAAATGACGAATTCGTCGGCGTGGGGCGGACGTTCGAAGATATTGGTGTTATTGCCATCGAGGCAACCCTTCGTCTCCACAACGCTGAGCCAGCCGCCCGGCAAGACGATTTCGTAATCGTGCCGCTCTTCGTTGCCTGCGAAGGTCCAGCGTTCGATCTCGCCTTTTTGCGCCAGGAAATCGAGAATGCTCTCCATGAATCGGCGCTTGTCCGCTGTGAAGGCGGCCTGGGTTCCGCGTAATCGTTCGATAGCGCTGCGGAAAAGTCCCGAATCCCAAAAATCCTGCTCGCTCAAGCCGTGATCGCCGATGGAGGGAGCGGTCTGGATCAAAGCCTCGGCGTAAGCGGCGATGCGGTCTTTGGTTTCGGAACGCAACTCGCAGGGGATAATGGGATTTTTGGTGGAGGTCATTCAGGCCGCCTCCGTCAGGCGCTTATCCGCCTGGATAAGACGGCGCAACAAATGTTTCTCCAGCCAGGAGACCACGGGAACGGCGAGGCCGTCGCCCATGAGGTGGTAGGCTTCATTGTAATTGTCCGGCAGCTTATAGGCGTCGGGAACACCCATAAGACGCGCCGCTTCGCGGGCGGAGAGAAGTCGGGATTGAATGCGATCGCCTTCGACGAGGAGAATGATCTGGCGGCTGGAGCCGCCCGCTGGAGTGCGCAGGCAGCCGCTGATTTGATCGAAACGCGCTTCGGCGCGTTGCTCCATGCGCCCGTCGCCGCCAAAGCGGGTGCGCCGATAAACGGTTCCAATGATGCGTCGGCCTTGGGATTGGGCTTGATGGACCTTGGCGATATTGATTTCGGACATCATATCCAATAGCCGCTGAGTTTCCGCAGGCGTATGCCAGGGCGCATCCGGCGGACGATCTTCGATAAGATCCGCGAGTTGGATGGAGCGGGGCGGCGGTTCGGGCAGCCGCCACCAGAGCCAATCGTTTCGCCGGTCCGGCGGCAAGGTTTGACGGATTTTTTCCAATGATTTCCCATGCCACATATCGCAAGGCTCTTGGTTATGCATCCGGTTTGGAAGCGCGATATTCTTGTCGAAGGCGACGATGAAAAGCCGAGGCCGCGATTGGGGCAGAAAATGAACAGCGTCCATAATCAGGGGACCTACGCGATAGTCTTCGTCGTTCAATACTCCGAAAAGAGTGTGGAAATCACGTCCCGAATTGGACGTGATGGCGCCAACGACGTTTTCCAGGACGATAATAGGAACGCGGCGGCCGCTGTTCGACATGGATTTCATAAGATTCCAAAAAGGCCAAAAGGTTCCGCTGCGCCGTCCATTAAGCCCCCCGCGCTCGCCCGCGAGAGAGAGATCCTGGCAGGGGAAGGAGGCCCAAGCCAGATGGGGGCGGCCGGGAAGGTCGGCGAGAGTGATGCGCGCTACATCCTTGGCGAGCATTTCTCCATTTTCGGGGAAATTGCGGCGGTAGGCTTGCGCTTTCTTTTCGGAATTGTCGTTGGCGAAGAGGCATCGCCATTGGCGTCCGAGTCCCAGGCGGGCCATGCCGCCTCCTGCGAAGAATTCATAGAAACCGTATTTCTTATTAGGCATCCGCACCGGCTCCCAAGAAACGGCGAATTCGTTTTTTCAGCACTTCGGTTTTCTTGATCTGGCATTCCCAAATCACCATAATCCCCCAGCCCATTTTACGCAATCTCCGGTAATGGGATCGGTCGCGGGTTTTGTTTTTTTCCAGTTTCGGCAGCCAGTAATCTTTGTTGGAAGCGGGGCGGTTCCGTCCCGCGCGGCATTGATGGCCATGCCAAAAACAGCCGTTGACGAAAATCGCTTTGCGGTATTTGGGAAAAACGAGGTCGGGCTTGCCCGGTAGATCGGCGCGATGTAAACGGTAGCGATAGCCCATGCTATGAACCAGGCGCCGCACGACCCATTCGGGCTTGGTGTCCTTGCTGCGCACGCGGGACATCGTTTGTCTGCGTATGTCGGGGGTAAGGTTGTCCATGATATTTATTTTGTCACTAAATTTTGTTCTCCTGCCCTCTTACCGAGCTGTACTCAAAAGTCGGATGAATTATTCAAGAGAGGAGCATTGTCTTTATTTCCCATTATGTTATTGAATCGCGAAAGCTCGAAAAGGCTCGAATTTCGTGAAATTTTCGAATCGCGAATATCACGGATTCTTTTGGTTTACACAGAAAAGCCATTTTTGCGTCGCGATCCATTGCGCCAACTGTTTTTCTGGATTTTTTTCGTGTTTATTTTTTTTATTTCGTGTTTTCGCGATTCAACACTACGATCATTATAGACTTCTCTAACTTGTTATTGCTTGCGCTTAACGTAAGTTATTAATTGGAAACAATATAACAAACGGTTTTCCAAGATAAAACCTCTTTCCATATTCATGTTCACATTCCGATGGGGAATCCCCTCGATAAAAATCCCATTCCGCCGGAAACATAAATCTTTCACTCTTTACTCAGATTTTTTTTTCTGATGAAGTGGTTTTTTTATTCCTGATGGAATAAAATAAAGATAATACAGTCAAAATTTTATTCGATCCTGCAATACGCTCTACTCTTGAAAGGGGAAAAAATGAAACTCAACATCCGCAACAAATTCCTTCTCGTCGTCCTACCCGTTCTCATCATCTCCTTATCGGTTACCGGTTACTTTTCCTACAACGTCGCCAAAAACAGCGTCCTCGATCAGGAGAAACAATCGATGGCGGATAAGGTGGATCAAGTGGAGCGAACCCTCGATTCCTGGTTTCAAGTCCGTTTGAAAATCGCCATTTCCATGAGCAAAGATTCCGACCTGATCGCGGCTTGCGCAGGTCAAAATCTAGAAGCCGCCGCCGCCCGGCTGCTTAGCCTATATAAAGACGTCGGCAGTTATGAAAACGTCATCTTGATGGACACGCAGGGAGTAATCCTTATATCCGCCGTGGATCCGGAAAAAGCGAAGGGAATTCGCGTCGCGGAGATACCCGCCTATACCATTAATATCCAGGAAGCCCAAAAAGGCAATCCGTTTATAGGCGACATCGCGCTTTCTCCGGTAACGGGACGAGCCGTCTCACTCATTACAACGCCGGTTTTGAACAAAGGCGAATTCGTCGGAATCGTGGGAACGCCGGTGGAATACGGCGATTTTTCCAATGAATTCGTCTCGCCGGTGAAGATTGGAAAGGAAGGGTATGTCTATATCTTGAAAAAAGACGGCGTAACAATATCGCACCCCGTGAAGGAAAACATAATGAAACTGAATCTTACCGATTACGATTTCGGCAAAACCATCGTACAACAACGCAATGGAACGATCGAGTATCCCTGGCAGGGACAAGACAAAATCGCCATTTTTAAGGAATATCCCCTAAAACAATGGATCATCGCTTCTTCGGCGACCATGGACGATTTTCTCAGACCTGTCCATGCGATAAGAACCATCTCAATTCTCGTTTCCATCATCAGTATAGCCATCGCCATTATCATCCTGCTTTATACGACTAACCAAATCGTTACGCCATTGCTGGCGGGCGTCGATTTCGCCCAAACCGTCGCCCAAGGGGATTTGCGAGGCCGTTTGACGGTGAATACGAAGGACGAAATCGGCGTTTTGGGAAATGCGCTTAACGATATGGCCGATAATATCACTCACCTGATTCAGGAAATCCAAAACGCCGTCGAACAAGTCGCTTCCAGTTCCGAACAATTGTCCGCCTCGGCGCAGAGTTTAGCCAATACCTCCACGGAACAAGCGGCCAGTTTGGAAGAAACCACGGCATCCATCGGCCAATTGACCGGCTCCATCGAAAAGAACGCCCAAAACGCGTCGACGGCGAACGAATCGACTCGCCGCGCCGCCAGCGAAGCGGAACAGGGAGGGGGCGCCGTGATGGAAACGGTGGAAGCCATGAAGAAAATCGCCGCGCAAATTTCCATCGTCGACGATATCGCCGACCAAACCAACCTGCTGGCGTTAAACGCCGCCATCGAGGCGGCGCGGGCGGGAGAGATGGGCAAAGGCTTCGCCGTAGTCGCTGTGGAAGTGCGAAAACTGGCGGAACGCAGCCAATTGTCCGCCAAAGAGATCAGCCGCCTGGCTCAAGACAGCGTAAAAAGGGCGGAAGAAGCGGGAAATCGCATCCAGAAGGTCGTTCCAGCTATAAAAGAAGCATCAAAAACCGTTGCTGGAATTACGGACGCTTGCAACCAACAATCCAGCGAAGCCGAACAGATCATGCATGCCGTCAAAGAATTGGAACAAGCGACGCAGCAGAACTCGGCCACTAGCGAAGAATCCGCCTCCGCCAGCGAAGAACTCGCCTCTCAAGCGCAATTGTTGAACGAATTGATCAGCCGGTTCCATGTCCGAAAAGAAGCGAAAGTTCAATCCAATCGTGCGCTTCTGACATGATCCCCCCATATGCGGCATCGAACTTGAAAACAGGGATTATTCACGATGGACAAGAGATTAGTTAAAGAAATTCAGCGACTTATGGAATAGGTTTCTCTCTTTTTTGGCGATAAGGATGCCATTGCGCAACATTAATAAAAACAAGGATTAATATTCTAATACCCGTTGCCAATTGCTGTTTTTAGGTTGAAAAGAAGAAAGGGCGCCAACGTTATAGCGCCCTTTTTTTTCTTAAGCCATTCCGGAATGATATTCTTGTTCTTCTCAAAGCATCGCTCGAAATGCTCATCTTTTCCCTATGAAAAGAAAAACGCTATCGAGATCGTTCTCAGTCGGCGCCGTACCCTTCGAGATCGTATTCTCTCATTAAGTCATACCACGTCATCGAATCCGCCTCTTCTTCAAAAATCACTTCACGGTCAACCGCTTCTTCTACTTCTGCAATCGCTAAAATGCTCATCTGAATCCTCCAAGGATGGGATTTTTTTTAACTATCTCAATTTGATATCAAGAAGAATGCCAAAATGTAAGTGCCTGATTTTTAGCAATATAGAAAAATTCTGACTGATCTTTGCTGTTTCAAAAACGAGAATAATCCGTCCCACATTTCACTATCTACCCATTTTTTGTTCCATATTGACACGGTGCAAGGCCATACTAAAACTGTGTAAAATAAATTGTATCGATTTTGCGACAAAATTATATAAATATAAAATCGCCGGCTTGAAAATGTCACCAACTCCAACTTCTATGATCGATAAATTTTTTTCTTTTCGAAGTCGAACAGGGAGACAATTTCATAATCATCCTCGAATCATGGCTGTATTTCTGCTTATTCAAGTTCGTTCGGCTCCATTCCGCCAGAATATACGCATATCTTAATTAAATTTTACTCCTGAGGATGACTAGTTGCTTGACAGATCGATTTGGGATACTATATAGTTATATTTTTAAAAAAAAGAAATGGAGGCATCTTTCATTTTGAAAGATAGGGCGTTGACATGACGCTCTAAAACGCGAATATGAATCGACCACGAAATACCATTTTAACCGAATGGGAAACGACGTTAATGAATGTCATCTGGCAGCAGGATGAAATCACGGCCAACGATATTCAAGATGTCCTTGATTCTCAAGGAACTCCGCGCAGCAATTCGGCCATTCGCACGACGCTCGCCGCCATGGAAAGAAAAGGCTATTTGTCGCATCGCACGGACGGACGCACGTTTTACTACTCGGCGAATATCCAGCGGCGCTTCGCCGAAAATACGGCGCTCTCTTATGTTCGCGACGTTTTCTTCCACGGCTGCACCCCCTCGATGATCCTGCGCTTGATGGAAGAGGATAAAATCACGCTCAAAGAATTGGAGACGATGCGGAAACACTTGAATATCAATCTTGAATGAATTCGATTCGCGACACGCTATCGTTTCTTCTGCCTCTGTGGGCGAACCATATCGTTCCTTTGCTTGTTCCGTGGTCTCTAGCGGCGGTGCTTTTTATTTTTCTGGCGGAGAGGCTTCATCGGCTAACGCAAACGAACGATTTATCGCTGCAAAACCGGCTATGGCGCGCGGCGATCGTTTCATTTTTCTGTCTGCCCTTTTTGCAAGCTTGCCATATCTCTTTTATTTCCATTCCCCTCTCGTCCCGTTATTACCAACTTTTCGCCGGCTCATGGTTTAGAATAACGGTTTATGTAGCGGGGATTGTTTATATAATGGGTTTATGGATACCCTTAAGCCGCCTGATATTGAATGGGAAGGATATTTTTCTTCTGCTGCGCGCCGCCGTTCCTTGCCGAACTCCGAATATTCATTTCCTCTTGCATGAGGAAGCGACGCGGTTGGGAATCAAGGGTAAAATCCACATCCGAATCGTGGACATCGATTGTTCGCCCGCCGTCGTTTATACTTTAAAAACCTATATTGTCTTGCCCCGTTTTTTGCTCCATCAGTATTCTCCCAGCGATATTCGTCTCGTCCTCATTCACGAATTGACTCATATCCGTAATAATGATCGGTTATTCTGGATTTTATTATGGTCGATGGAAACGCTGTTGTGGTTTGTCCCCGGAATTCATGTCTTGCGTTATCGTTTCAATGAGGCTGCCGAAACCCAATGCGACAACGAAGCCGTGAAAGCATCCAGCGCCAAAAAAGAATACGCCGCTCTTTTCTATCGCCTATCGCAAAGCCTTTATCAGTCAGCCTATGCGGAAGGCATGGCCCATTTTTCCCAGAAGAATGCGGCGTTGCGCCGTTTTCAGCGCATTCTTTCCCTCGAGGAAGGCGCTTTGGAATCCACTTCAATGGCCCATCGTTTTTTAACGATCCCTTGTTTCGTTCTGTTGTTGTTTCTGCTGGGCGGATTGCAAATTACCGCCACTCCCAACAAGTTGCGCAGCGAGTCCGCCGATATCCCCACTGTGGTATTGAACAATATCGTCCTAACGCAAACCTTTCCAGAAACAGCTATGCCGGATCCTGCAGCCATTTGCCCGATAGATGCGCCAAAGGTTGGTAATGTGATATACGCGGGTGGGGCTTACTGGTATTTAAACACGGAATCGAATGGCATTGCGGAAATCGTTGGATGGTCTTTCGATAAAATAAATACGCAATTCAAACAGGCCGGCAAGCTAACGCTGCCTTATCATCCTATCGTTTCCAATCAACCGATCGATTACAACGCCGTCTCTTATGCGTTGTTATATGGCGGCGGCGATTATCTTATCGTAACAGGAATTGATTCAAACAATCTCGTCACTCTGAAAACGAATATCTCCAAAGCGAATTCCTATGGCGGAATAGTCATCGTTGATGTTTCCAATCCTTTGAATCCCAAAATCGCCGCCCATATCGGCGGCGTTTTAGCGCAGGTTGCGGCCAACCAAGACCATCTTCTTCTTGCTCTTTTATCTACTATAAAAGAAGACGATTGGGGGTATTGCCGATCCAACGAAATCGTTGCTTTCGATATCAAGAATATTTACGCCCCCCAAGAGTTATGGCGAACACCTTCGCCAGACAATAAAGAAGGCATTTATGCCGCCGATTTCTCTCCCCGCGACCCATCCATCCTTTATATAGGCGTTAATAGCGATCTATTTCTATATAAAATCGATCAAAAAGAATTTCGTCTCCTATCTTGCTGGAAATTCGGCGATGCAACTAGCTTTATAAACTTTATAAAAGCGTATAACGATTACCTTTTTCTGGTTACATCTTCCCTTCAGGGTATTCCATTTCAAAATACTATGGCAAATGTATGTTTGCGATCGATACCTCTAATAAAACCGGACGAAGCGTCCCTTTTGTACAAACTGCCAATCGTCAATCCTAATTCAACGAGCATCACTTTCTACGGCTGCACTTATGAGAACAGCCGCCAGATGCTGACATATATTCTTGGAAGCGCCGAAGGAATCTATTTGAGCCAAGTGAATCATGAAGGTCGAATCCAGCCTCTGGCTTGTTATCCATTAAAGAATTACCAATTCCCCCTGTTATGGATGGAAGAATTTATCGCCATCGGGATCAATCCTATTTATCTCTATCCCGCCGCTTCTTTCCATTTCGACGCCGATGTACTCAACTGGGATGCTTACGGCCATAACGCGCCGCGATAAGCCGCCGCTTTGACATGCGAGGCCGCCATTATGAAAGCATTTATTCGAACGGATATAGAAAAAGGTTATACTTTGATCGAGTTGCTAGTAGTCACGGCGATTATCGGCTTGTTATCGATAATCGCCATTCAACAATTCCTCAACGCCAAAATTCGCGCTGACGTTTGTCGAGTGATCGCCGATTTCAAAGCTGTGGCTTCCGCTTTAGAAATGTACCATTGCGATCACAATATTTACCCCATCAATCCGCCGCGACTCATAACAAATTCCGCGCGTTATATTAAGGATATAAACGAACTCACTACTCCAATTTCATACATCCAAAATTTGCCGCTAAGTCCTTGGGATGGGAAAAGGAGTCTTGCAAATTATATTCGAGAGCAGAAACAAAATATCCGAATGCAAGAAGATATCGTTATTCCTCCCGACTATATTTATCTTAACATCGATATATACAATATACCCAACGATGGTTTTTGTTTGTCAAGCAAGGGACCTTCCGGCCTAACCTATTTTGGACATAACTATCATCCTTCGAATGGACTTTTGAGCCAGGGGCAAATCGCGGCCTGTTCCAGCAGAACGAGCAAGATTTAGAATAGCCGCTCATTGGATTCCTTTTTTCCATCCTAAATATTTCCGCCACTCTTTTATAAAGCCTGCTTGCAAAACAATCGCTCCGCAATACCCGATTTTAAATGTAATATTCTTCAATACTTTCCGTTATACTGCTATAACTGCCGAACATTTCAGATGAAGGAGATTTTTCATGTTGACGATCATCATCTACGCGATCTTACTGTTCGTTTATTTCACCTGGCTGGGCGAATGCCTGAAACGCCTGCCTTGCGATTTGGGGCTGATTAAAGAATACTCCCAGGAAAAAAATTGGAGCGATTTCGGAATCGAGATTCTCGTCTTCGTTGTCATATGGGCGCTGTGCATAATCCCTCTCGTCGTCTTTGTTCCGAGAATCGTAAGCGGTTATTCGGCCATTGCGGAACTTTTCTCGTCTTTCCGTTTTTAAATGGGGAAAAAAGCGTCTCTCGGCGGAGGACGCATATGAGGGACGCACCTGCGATTCGAACGCTATATCCGTTTCCCGCGAAATGTTATGATTTCATCTGCGATCAATTCCATTCAACCTTAAGGGAGATTTTTCATGAAACGTCTCGTGAGCCGGATTTTATTCTTTGCCATTGTCCTCGCCGCCTATGGTTTTCATTCGAACGCGGAAAACTCCATCGGCTACTACAACGAACCCTTGCGCCCGCAATATCATTTCACCGCCAAGAAAAATTGGCTCAACGATCCGAATGGATTGGTCTTTTACAAGGACGAGTATCATCTCTTCTATCAACACAATCCCTTCGAAAACGAATGGGGCTTCATGCACTGGGGACACGCCGTCAGCGGCGATTTGGTTCATTGGAAGCATCTTCCCATCGCCATCGATCCCGACGATGGATCTAAGGACAAAGCCAAGTGCACCGCCTTTTCCGGCAGCGCCGCCATCGATGAAAACAACTCATCCGGTTTGCAAAAAGGCGGCGAGAAAACGCTTGTCGCCTTCTACACCAGCTGGCAATGCGGCCAGCGCATGGCTTACAGCAACGACGGCGGACGCACCTGGACGAAATACGAAGGCAATCCTGTTATTCCCCTCGCCAACGACGACGCCCGCGATCCCCGCATCTTTTGGCATAAGCCATCCCAACAATGGGTCATCGCCCTCTATCGGCGTCCTGATAACGATGAATCGAAAAACGGCGTCTCTTTTTACGTTTCCTCTAACCTCAAACAATGGCGATGGACCAGCCACATCGTGGGCTTCTTCGAATGCCCCGACATCTTCGAACTTCCCATCGTTGGAGAAAAAGAGGCGGCGAAATGGATCCTGCTGGGAGGCAACGGCGAATATATGATCGGCTCGTTCGACGGCCAGGAATTCCATAAAGAGAGCGGCAAATACGTTCTAGATTACGGCGCTAACTTCTACGCTTCGCAAACCTGGAACGGCATTCCCGAAGCCGATGGACGGCGGATTCAAATCGCCTGGATGAGCGGCGGGAAATATCCCGATTCTCCTTTTAACCAGCAAATGTCCTTCCCCTGCCAACTCACGCTGCGCCATACGGAAGAAGGTTTGCGAGTCTATCGCGAACCAGTGGAAGAGATCGCCAGCCTCTATGAGAAAACGCAGGAATGGAAGCAAGAAAAACTCGCTCCCGGAAAGAATCTCTTGTCGAGCATCAAAGGAGACTTGTTCGATATCCAGGGAGAATTTTCCCTGCAAAACGCGGCGCAGCTGGGCTTCCGCGTCAGAAAAGGCAAGGATTCCGAAGGATTCCCTATCGTCTATGACGCAAAAAAAGCGGAACTCTCCTGCTTGGGAAAAACAGCGCCATTGAAGCCGGTTGATGGCAGGATTAAGTTGCGCATCCTCTTGGATAGATCCTCCATCGAGGTATTCGGCAACGGCGGCCGCATCGCCATGTCTTCCTGCTTCGTCCCCGGCAAGGGTGAAGAGTTGGAGATTTTCGCGCAAGAAGGCGAGGCGGAAATCGTTGAACTCGTTGTCAATAAACTGAAATCCGCCTGGCGGGAGTAAGAGCGCGCCGCCGCGCCGTCTTTGGAAATATTATGAAATTTCAAATAACTCTCATATTGATCGCCGTACTTTTTTTCACTGCCCCCGCTTATGGCGCAGCGCACAGCCACCCTTGCGAAGAAGGTTGGACTTTCCAAGACGTCGAAGCCCAGGATTGGGAGCCGACCTTGGGCCAAGGCGCATTGAGCATGAAAGATGGCGTTCTTTCCGCCTTCGCCGTCGCCAATTCTACGGCGCAATGGACGCTGACGGCAGAACCGGCGTGGGTGTATCAATTCCCCTTGTTGAAAATGAAATATCGCGCGCGCGGCGTTGCCAATGGGGCGTCCCATCCCTTGCTGCGCATTCGCCCCGGTTCGATCGGACCGGTTACGCCGGGAGCGAAGAATATGGAAAATCCCTTTGCCCGCGCTGGGGAAGCCACTGTTTCCCCCGCTCCCGACTCATTGCTCGACGGCGAGATACACGAACTCGCTGTCTCTGTCGTTCCCCCTATCCAGACGCGCCAGATCGATCAAATCGTCCTGACGATTCAAACCGGCGATCAACCCGCCGCGCTGGAAATATTCGATCTCTCTTTTCACGATCCCCATGCGCAGGGAAATCGAATCATCTCCTGCCAAAATCTCATCGCCGCCGCATCGGATAAACTGGAAGCGGCGTTTTTATCGATTGCCCCATCGGACCTATCGTTAGATATTCTCGCTGCTTCCTTTCCGCAGTCGCCGGAGATTCAATGCGCTTCCATTCCTTTTCATTTAAATGAATCCAAAACCGTTGCGTATACCCGGCTGGCGCAGCGCGATTCCATCCGCCTAGCTGTTAATAGAAAATGCCGCGAAATCTTTCTGCTGCTTTCCTGTTATCTCGCGGGAACGGACGGCGCGTTCAGTTTCAAACCCCGCACGGAAATCGTCCAACCGGAACGCCTAATCGTTATCAAGCATTATGCGGATGGAAGCGTGGAACGCTCTTTTCCCTTTAACCTGAATCGACGGGAATATTCCGTAACGGCCCAGACATTGTGCGCTTATCTCATCCCCGCCGATCCCGGCAAGGAACTAGAGAGCGTCGCCATCGAAGAATGGATGCCCTACGGCCAAATCTTTTTGGCGGCAGCGACGCTCAACAGCGGCGATGCGTGGGCGCAGTTGCCGCCGAACGATTTTCCTTTCAGTCTGCCCGCCGCATCTGAAGCTTCATCCGCACCGCCGAAACTGACTGTGGAAAACGACCGGAAATACGTCATCGAAAACGATATTTACCGCGTCGAGATGAATTCCGCCGCCGGGCTATGCGTCGATTCGATGCATTATAAATTGGGAAATATAAATATTCTGCCCGCCTCCTCGCCTTTGTTTTCCTTCTCGGCGGGCGGCCAGACGCTTTCCTCCAATCAATTGGATTTGCAGTCGTACAAAGTGAAGTCCGACGGCGTTGAATTCGTCTTACGGACAAAAGACGAAGCCTATCCCCTGCAATTCACGGTCGACGTTCAATCCGGAACCCATCCCGAATTGCGGCTTACGCTTCAGGCGGAAAACCTGGGATATGCGCCGCAAAGTTTGCGTCTGCTTTTTCCCGATCTGCGCGGAATTCGCTTGAGCGGCGATCCGGCGGAGGATTATTATTTCTTCCCTCGTTCCCGCGCCGCCCAGGGACGCCGTCCCATCCGCATGATGGGCGTCCATTCGGGCGAATTTCCCTTGCAATTTTTTGACGTTTATTCCGAATCGCTGAACGCGGGATTGGCGCTGCACACGCGGGATTCGCAATCGGTCTTAAAGCGCTTTCGCTACGATAAAAGAAGCGATGGCTCGTGGATGGGCGTGGAATACGGCTTTTTCGCGCCCATCGCACTGGCGCCGAAAGAGACATTCCAACCGCCAACGGCGGTTTTGGAATTCCATCAAGGCGATTGGCGCGCGCCGTTTCGAACATACAAACAGTGGCTTGGCGAATGGCGTCTACCGCAATCCAAAGCGCGCGGCGCATTGAAGAACGTTTTCATCTGCCGCCGCGATTATCCCATCGGCGGAACCGGCTATCTGTTCAACGATCGCCAGGGCGCCTATACGCTCGACCGCCTTATTGCCGAATCGCGCCAGGCGTTGGGCGGCGTCGATATGATCGATATTTCGGGATGGGCTTATTCGGAGCAATATGGCCGCGTAGGCGAGTATCGCCGCTACGAATTGGGCGGCTTGGAAAATTTGCGCGCCGAGACGGAGAAGAGCCAAACGCAGCATATTCCTGTTGGGCTTTATTTGGAGGGATACCTCGTCGATCCCCGCTCGCCAATTGGGCGCGAGCACGACGCGGAATGGAGCATCGTCGATAAAGAGGGCAAGCCCAAAACCTGGGCGGGCAACGAGGAGATGTTCATGGATTCCTACCTTCCCGCCTGGCGCGATTTCATGAGCGAAACCCTCTCGCAAGTGGCGCAAGAGACCGGCGCCGCCGCTTTATATATGGACGAATACGGCTTCGCCGACGAAGGCAAGGCCTGCTATTCGCCCAACCACGGCCACCCCATCGGCGCGCATCCCCTGCATGGCGAGCTGGGGATGCTGCGCCAGGTTCGGCAAGCGCTGAACCGGTTGGATCGCCCTCCGGCGCTGTATATCGAACAGACGCCCAACGATGTTGCCTCGCAATATGTAGACGCCGCGTTCAGTTATTCGATGGCGGGCGGCGGAGATTTCGACAGCCCCGTCAAACTCGATCTGTTCCGCTTTGCGTTTCCCGATTTCAAGGTCATCGAACTCTTTCATCCCGGCATCGATCCGCGCGGCGCCAGCGCCGAAGACGCCAAACTCTGCTTCTTCCAAGGCAAGGCGATGTGGCTCAAAGGACGGGCGAAATCCTGGTACAGCCGCGAATTCCGCCAATTCCTCCAACAAGCCTATCGCCTATACCATGAACATGAAGAGGCTTTCGCATCCAACGATGTCGAGCCGCTGATCCCCACGCTGCAACGCGGCCTCTACGCCAACCGCTTTTCCTCGGAGCAGGAAGACATCGTCATGCTCTACAACGCCGATTATCAAACCATTCAAGGCGATTTGTTATCCTGGGACAGAGATCGCCGAGAGGCAGCGAATCTGATGGGAATTGTAGATTTTTCCAGTTTGGCGGAGGGAAATAACGTAGTAATTTCGGGAAGCGTTGGACCGCATGGAGTGGGGTGCGTCCAGTGGATAAAAAGGAATAGGGAATAGAATGATCTATGATTGAATATCATATCGAATCAGCGCATTCTAAGATTCCGGTTCGGGAATTCCCGGTTTGCCGTCAACTTCCTTGCAATATTCCGACGGTTTTCCTATGCGGAATTTATGGATATCGCCGTCGCTGATCAAACCGTTGGATGGAGAATAACGGTAAATGTAAGAAAAAGGATAGTCCCAAAGCAAATCGGAATCGCGATGGCGATTCTTGCATCGTTCTTCCCGCGTATATTCGCCGATATTAGCGTCTGGACCGATGCTTGTAAGCGCCCAATCGTGAATTTCATTGAGAGAAAATTTTACCTGCCAACATCGATTGTAATCGTAAAGCAAAGCGTTTCCCGTTATGTTTTTTTCAACATTTCTTTTTGATCGAAAGGGATCGATAAAACTGCCAGGAGATAGATAACTTACTGGGGTGGTAAATTGAGCTAACATTTTATCATTATTGCAAAAATAATCTTGGTTCCGAATAGTAGTAAAAATAGGAAAGTCGCCATGATCGGCAAAGTACATTTCAATTGCAATGCTGATCGCGTTAAAATCCGATTGCACTTTGGCTAGATTGGCTTTAATCCAGGCGTTGCTGAAGTTGGGCAGCGCAATGACGGCCAGAACGCCGATAATGCCTACGACAACCAACAATTCCAGCAGGGTGAAGGCTTCTTTTTTCATGAGTCCCCTCCCATTACGCGAGAATTACTAAATATACTTTACTCACATCGAAACCGCGAATGCGTTTATTTAGGTAAAAATTTGTAAAACATCTTTCTTTCTCCAAGATTGCGCCTTTCGAATCATTTCCTGCATAAATCCCGTCAAATATTTGATTTATGCAATGAGACGGCGCATCCGCAAAAATTTATTTACAAACTATAATTACTAGATTTTTATGCGCTTACGGATATTATATTCTATTTAAAGTCCACTTTTTGCCACTTTTTCTCTAAATAAGAGGAAACAATTTTCTTGGAGATAAAAAGTGGCTATCACAGCAAAAATAAATATCCCTCGCATATCAATTATCCAGAACGGTGATATCTTTCAATTAGGTCGGCATCGTCTAATGTGTGGAGACTCTTCAAATCTACATGAATTCAATAGTCTGATTGGGAAAAGGAAAATCAAACTTGTATTTGCAGGACCACCGTACTTTAACCAACGCAAATATTCACACTGGAATACCTATGAGTCTTATCTTTTAAGCATGAATGCTGTAATTGAAAATTGCGTCAGATTTACTTCAATGCCAAGCATACATGCGTGGCAAATAGGGAGAGGATATTCAGAGCATCAAGACCATGCTTCTCATATGTCTGTTTTATTGAGCAAAAACGGACTGAATTTTCAAGACTCCTTTGCGTGGATAAAACCGGGAGCAAACTATTCTATCAAACGATCATGCCACATCCGAACTAACGGAATATATTATCCTGCCTTTCAATGGGAAACCATTCTAGTTTATCGTACCAGCGGGAATATGCCGCGCATGGATTTACCAGAACAAGACTATATGGCGAAACACCATACAGATGTTTGGCCAATTCATTGGGTTACTCATCAAATGAAAAGATGGGGGCGCCCTTCTGTTTGTCCGGAGGAAATTCCTCGTCGATGCATCTACGCTTATACATCGAAGAAAGACTGGATGCTCGATCCATTTGGGGGATATGGAACAACGATGATAACAGCGGAAAGATATGGGCGGAATTGCCTCCTGATGGAGAAAAATCCGGAATACTGCAAGATTATTATCAATCGGTGGATAAAAGAATTCAATAAAACAGTCAAATGCATTAAAAATATATATTATTAAAGTGGACAAACGCATTTCCCTAAATTGCATAACAGATTCACCGCTTTTACTACATCCATGTTCTCCATACAAAGACTGATGGTCAAATCTGGCTTCTGAGAACGTATCGCGGCGATCAGCGCCGAGTAGATTTTGATTCGCATTTCGGGTGAATACCGCATTCGGCCATCCTCGGAAGGATGCCTGGATAGATTTCGTTGAATAGAATTGTTAGGAGATATCTTTTGATTCATTAAGGATTGGGCAGTTTTATAGGAACAAATCCCACCCAGCGTGATGCGTTGCAGGTTTATTTTTTTCAATAATTCCGTGATAAATTGTTCATATACCTCTTGCCAGTGATCGATTGGAAT
>JBFMBP010000089.1 GCA_040755155.1 Candidatus Omnitrophota bacterium
TCATCCCTCCCGCCCACATCGTCGATTACAACGCCAATCCCTCCAGATTTCAGCATAAAGACGAGTACTCCTACTACGCCTGCGATCCAAAGGACACGTGGGAAGAGTGCTTCTGCAATGAAATTTCACGGGGAGAATATTGGATCCGCGGCTGCGGCCCCATGAACGCCTCCACCGGCTATTACATCGGCTCGCCGCCGCAATACCATTGCTCCAACGGAATTGTCAGCAACGGCGGGATTCTTTACAGTTCCAAAGACGGTTTTTATACGCGGGGGTATTAGCGGTTTTTTGAAACCGCATATTCTTACCTTATAATAAACGCCTTTAGCTCCGCGCCGGAAAGTTCGGCGAGTAGAGATGGTTCTTCGGGCGCAGGGCCAGGGTTCCTTTCTTTACCCATTCTTCGCCGCGTTGCGCCAAGTGTTCGATCATGCGGTTGCGCCATTGGCGCAATTCGCCATGATGGGCGGGATTGAGGGCGAGATCGCGGGTTTCGCCGGGATCGTTGGCCAGGTTGAAGAGTTGCTCTTCGCCGTCGCGGGCGTGGAAAATGAATTTATAGCGTCCGTCCGCGCTTTTCCAGCGCCAGTCCCGCAGGCCAGCGCAGCAGCATGGGAATGCGCGCCGAAGGTTCGTAGGGATAGGATTTGCGCCATAGATTATGGTCGCCGGTCATGTCGCCGTGATCCGAAGTGAAGACGATCAACGTCCGGTCGAGCCATCCCCGTTTATCCAAGGCTTCCGCTTCGAAATAGAGCGTGGTCATATCGTAGAAAACCACGGAGACCGAACCCAATCTCTGGCGCGTATGCTCGTAGGCGATCTTTTCCGCTTGTGACTTGTATCGGCTGTGAAGGCGGTCCAGAAATTTATACCCGGCGCTCACGGAGCAATTCATTCCTCTGTACCGGCGCAGGTAGTCCACCGTCTTTAATTTGCTGGCGGGATACGCCAAACGAGCGAGAACCAAATGCCGAAATAACTCATCAGGAATTTGATGGAATCCGATGCGGTCGAAGAGCGTCCCGAAAATGAGTTCCGGGCCAATGGTGCGAATGCTGGCATTGGAGAGCGTCTCCAAGGCGCTCTGCACGGCCTGGTCGACCGGCGTCTGCATCGCGAACAATAATCCTTGATTGGGGTCCGGATGGCGAACGAAATGTTGAGCCTGCCGCCACAAGCGTTCGATTTCATCGCCGTCTTTCGCGGTCCCGACGGCGCGAACGACTCGGTATCGCCCCTGTTCTTTGCGGACGACTTGGACGCTGACCGAGCCGCTGTGATTTTTGATCTTACGGGCGAACATGCCTCCATTTTAGGCTTGCAACACCCAAAATTCAATTTCTTTATACCCTAAACCTTTGATAATCAAATCGTTAAAATTCTATGCCCAATTTTGATGCGAAGTCAGGAGGAACGCCCTATTCAAGTTGGCTCGATAATATTTTCAAATCGTAATCGAACCGATGGTAATAAAGGTTCTCTTCGCTCGTCTCCGCTTCGCCTCTTTGAAAATCCACCGGATCAGAACGGAAATATTTTTTCGCCGGATCGAACGTCCCTCCATGATTGCTATTGGCCTCCAACCGGTAAGGGTCCATGCGGCCAAAGTAAAAATCCCGCACCGTCTCTTTTTCTTCCGGAGATAAAAAATCCCAATCGTGAAGAGCCGAAATCCCCATATTGGCGTCCACGGGAATCCATCCGTAGGGATCGAGATAAATAGCGCACCAATCGTGCAAGCCCGTCATTTCGGGATATAGCATCCATCCCGATTCCCAGCGAGCGGGAATGCCTTTCATCCGGCATAGCGTAATGAACAACATGGCGATCTGCCCGCAATCGCCGTAGCGCTTCGCCAGAGCGTAATGGCTGAGATTGCGGATGGTCGAATATTCCGGCGCGTAGCTATAACGAAAATTTTCGCCGATCCAATCATATATTCGCTTGGCGATCGTATAAGGATTCGTTTCTTCGCCTGCGATGCTTTCTAGCAAAGCCCCCATTTCGGGCAGAAAAACAATATGCGGCGGCTCCTCCAGCGTAAACCGGCGCGCTTTGGCTGGAACCAGGGCGGTAACTTTTTGGGAATCGATTTCCCCGTAGCGCGGCGAGGAGACGTATTCATAGTCAATCGTGAAGGCTGTCGGCTTTCCCGCCTGCGTTTTCTTCTCCAGATAAATGGAACGATGAGGCGCATCGGATGCGGCGATATGAAGCGCTGCGGGATCGGATGAAATCAATGAGAAATGCTTCTGAAAGGAATTTTCGATGGGAATCGGCAGCCAGCACCGGATGTTTGCCCCATCGGGAGCGGCGTCTTTCGCGATTGTGAGATTCATTTGGACGTGAAACCGCCGCGCCCGGACGAATTCGTATGCTTCTGCCTCTGGATGTCTCCAGCTGGCGGCGATGCGGGCGAGGAAGCGTCCATACTCTTCCGAGGCGGGAAGGCGGCGGCGGGCGCGCAGTTCGGGGTAACGGAAAAATAAATTGCTGACGCTGGGGTAGAGAAACCGCATTTCGCCGTCGATTTTGCGCCAATCGAAACGACTCTCCTCCATCCACTGCGCCAGTTCATTCTCTTGAAAATCTTTGATTCTGCGGCGCAACTGCCGCAAGAGCTCCTCGCGGTCGAGAGAATAATCCAACACGATGCGCCGCAGCCGCTCCGCTTCCCAAGCCAGGCGTTCGCGGACATCGCTCGCTTGCGCCGCTTGTGCATCTATGATCCGCGCCGCCTGGGAATATTCGCCTTCTGCGAGCAGATCGGCAGCGGATTCCGGCAGCGATATATCCCCTTCCGCCGTCAAAGCAATAAAACCTAACGCCATAGAGAAAAAGGCGGCGATGTACATAAAAACCATCCTTTTATCGCTTACGTTGAGTAAGATGAGATCAAAACGAAACTCAATCCGCTATTTGCCCCATCACAGGTTGAATCTCGTTTTGTACGGATTCAAATTGAGCGCGGGATAATTCACCCATTCCGGCGCGTCGAAATGCCACCACTCTTCCAAAAGGGGGATAAACCCTTCCGCCGCCATCGCTTCTTCCAAGATGCGCCGGTTTTCGATGATTTCGTAGGGCAGATCGTTGAAATCGCGATGGGCGCGCCGGGAAAATTCGTCATAGGGCGTTGGCATAGGCGCTTCGCGTCCGTCCGGTCCCACTAACGTCGCATCGACGGCGCAACCCCGATTGTGTTTCGAGCCTTTGGCGGGATTGGCGACGTAACGATCGTCGCGAACGATATCCCACATGATTTTTTGCGCCGATAGAGGACGATAGGCGTCAAAGATTTTCAGCCCCCAGCCTTGTTGGCGCAACCGCGCCTGCGCCCGCATCAGCCGCTCCGCCGCCGGTTTTTGCAAAAACAGCCGGTTTTCGGGATAAATAGCGCGGCCTAGAAAATTATCGCTGCGCGCATAGGCCGCATCGATGACCAGCGACGGATCGGCTTCCGCCAGGTCGACGAGTTCGACGATCGCTTTGCTCATGGCATAATACCATTCTACGTTAGGATTGTTGCTTATAAATTCTCTCGCCCTTTGGGAGAGGGTTAGGGTGAGGGAAATTAAGTCTAATAATATCAACCATCACCTAACCTCTCCCCATCTTGGGAGAGGAATTTTTTTAACAGCAATATTATTGAAGGTTGGCATAAGAGATTACATCAAGTCTTGATAAGCAAGCCATAGCGTACGGTAATATTGCATAAAACGCAGCGTGTCGCCGTCGTCTTTCATGCCGCTGGTTTCCGCTAGGCAAAAGCCGTTGTATCCCATTTCATTCAATTTTGCGAACAATTTCCGGTAGGGGTAACGGTCGTTGCTTAAGTCGTTGATATGGACAAGAAATATTTTGTTTTTCACCATGTCGAAATTGGCGTCGAATCCAGCGCCCTCGAGGTCTTGCCCGTTGGAGTTCCAGCATACGCCCACATTGGGATGATCGGCGACATCCATGATGGTTTTGATATTCGGCAGCAGGCACGTTTCCGAGCCATGCACTTCAAGACGGATTTGGATGCCGATGTTCTGACCGTATTCGCCCAGCTCGCGCAGAGATTTACCAATCTGTTCCAAGGTTTTTTCTTTCGGAACCTCTTTGGGAAATCCGTTGGGACGCACTTTGACGCCGGGCGCGCCCACGTCTTTCGCCAGGATCATATATTCTTTCGTCGCCTCGATGTCCCGGCGCAGTTTTTGTTGATCCGGCGTATGGTAATCGAACGCGCTTCCTAGACCCACCAGTTTCACGCTTGAGTTCTCAAAACGTTTTTTTACTTCTTCCCGTAGGGCTTTGGATAGATCGACCTCAATTTTATGAGCATGGGTGGTTCTCAATTCGACGCCTTCGAAGCGCGTTTTTTCGCAATTTTTTATGATGGTTTCCAAATCCCAATCTTTGGCGATGTTATAAGTAACGGTTCCCAACTTCATTTGGGATTTTGGAGCGGCGGTGGTTTCCGCCGCCGATTCTCTTCCCAACCATCCTGCTGAAACGATTCCAATCCCCGCTGTTTTCAAAAGATTTCTACGATCGATTTTCATGAATACTCTCCTTGATGCTTCTGGTTCGACGACTCAACGAATCGCGCCTCATCATAAACGATTCCCTTCTTTTTGGCTATTACTCGACTCACGTTACGCGCCATGAGAAATTAAAGGAATCTCTTACCCTCGTCGTTTGAATCACGAAGACGCGAAAGGAAAAAGAAAAACACGAAAAAAAGAAAGAAAACTATTGATGCAAGGCATCGCGTTATGCGGAAGATTTTTCCGGGAATTCCAAAAGATTCCGCGATATCCGTGATTCAAAAATTTCGTGAAATTCGAGTTATTTCGCGTCTTCGTGATTCAATAACGCAAAAGATATAAAGCGCAATCGCCGCTCTTGGACGGTACATCCAATATGCAGGCGGGATGCCTTCGCTCCCATTCAGCGTAACGTGAGTTTCTAAATTGAAGCGCGTGAATAACGCCAAATCTTCCTTATTTCTTCAATTCCAATCACTGAAGACGCTCTTCCATGCAAAAATGACATACAAAAAAATACTTTTCTTTTTTCATCTAAATCGATGTTTATAGGCCGGTTGCGCATAATGTTATATATCTAATCTTATAAAAAATTTTTCTATTATTCAATATTTTCTATTGACGGCCTTAAAAATCTTTGTTAAGGTTAATCGTTTCCAATAAATTATACGGTAAACCGTATAAGCTAATCTATTTATGAGGAGGAATTTGAATGATGAGTAGAAAAATTGGATTTGGAGTATTGGCAGCTGCGCTGTGCCTTTTAGGATCGACGGCATATGCGCAAATCGGCGCTTTCTCGGACAGCATTGATATCGGCAATGTTGCCGCAGCCGGTTCCGCCACAGCAGAGGATCTTGGCGCCGGGGATTTTGGAGCGCGTGTTTATGAGTACCTGATCAAAGCCAGCGGCGCGGATATCTGGGGAACAGCGGATGAATTCCATTACGTCTATATGCAAGTAGAAGGCGATTTCACGATTTTCGGCCGCACTGAAATTGAAGTTGGCGATGGCGATCCTACATGGTCGAAATCGGGTCTCATGGTCCGCGATAACCTGACTCCTGGTTCACCTTATGCCTATGCCATGTTCCGTTCGAACATGGACTTCATGCCGCAGTGGCGTGATGCTCAGGATGGTGAAGCGGCGTGGGACGGCGACAGTACCGTCGTTACAGCCGATAAGGTACAATATTATTTTGATGAAAACGTCACATATACCATTGCATTGGAACGCCGCGGGAACACCTTTAATTTCTATTATGTAGCGGCTGATACCGGTGAACGCACACTTGCAGGAAGCCATGTTGTTCCCGGCATGAAAGATCCTGTCTACGTGGGAATGGCGGTAACTTCCCATAGCGATGGCAAGCTCACCACGGCTTATTGGCGGAATGTGGGTATTGAGTTCCGTTCCTTCAACATCTACGAAACCTTCTCCTATCCAGATGAAAGTGAAGGCGCGGCACTGGGCGCCCTTGCCGCCAATGGCGGTCTAGGTTGGGCCAGCGACTGGACTGCTTCAGGCGCAAAATCGCCCAGCGCGCTGGATAGCAAAGTACTTCAAGCAGGTCTTGTTGAAAATCAGCCCGCTCCGGAATTCAACATCGGCGGTTATTCCGCGAAGATCACGGGGGATGCGGAAAATGGCATGGGACGCCAGATATCGCCCGAAGCCTCTGGCGATATCTGGATTTCCTTCGTCTTCATGGAAGAAGGACCGGCGGCGAGTCATTGGTCCGGTTTGACTCTTTTCGCTTCGGATGGTAATGAATCCAGTTTTATTGGCAAGCCTTACAACGCAGCATATTGTGGTATAGGCAACTTGCCCGGAGCTGATAGTTTAACCAAAATTGATTATAAAGTACCCAATCATTTCCTGGTTCGTATCAGTCTCGATCCAAATCCTGGTCAGAATGACAGCGTTTACCTATGGATCAATCCGGATGAAACCGACCGTCTCAACACCTATGACGCAGGCGGCGAGAATAATGACAATATCCTTGACATTGCCGAAGTTCGCTTACGCCGGGGCACGGCAACGGGTTCTGCCTACTTCGACAATATCTGGATCAGTTCGGATGCCGCTTTGCCTCCTGCGGGCGCCGGTCGCGTCGATTTGACCTTCAACGATCCAAACCGCGACCCCAAGATTCCAGCCTGGGATGTTATCTCCATCGATAAGTTTGACGATGGAATAACAGGTCAACCCGGTTTTGGCCATGACAATGGCAACAACTACTATCTCATCGTTTCCGGTTATATCTATGAAGATGGCAGTAGCGTGGCCAATGTTGCCAATGGTCTGCCGCCGGATCGTATGAGCGGTTTGAACGGTCACGTATTTGGTCCTTACAACAATGCCATTCTGAATCTGGGATTAAAGAACTCCATAAAGTTCATGAACAACGATGCGCAGCGTGGTCCCTTCACGTTTAATGTGGTTCCTAAAGGGCGGTACCAAGAACTGCGTATGTCCGCAACGGTTGGCAATGGTTTTGGCGCGTTGAAAACCACTCTCCACTTTGAAGACGGAAGTACGGAAGTGACCGAACTCCATGCGGATGACTGGTTCCGGGATCCAGCAGATAGCTCTTGGCAGTTTGCCGATGTGCGTTTGTTGATCAATGGTATGGACCGGCTTGACGGCAGCAGCAACTTCGCCAACGCCAACGATCCAGCTGTCAATGAAGACAAGGCGCCTGTGAATCCGGATAAAGTTCTGGTCTCCGTAACGTTGGAATTGGATACAACAAAAAGCGCTAGCAATCCTGGATTCAACCTGTATGATATCTGGGCATTACCAGCGGAAGGCTTCACCGCAGTGTCCGATTGGTCCCTGTTCTAAACTATTCATTAGCTAATCCTAAAAAAAGCGCTCCCCCGAAGTTTTCTTGGCTTCGGGGGAGTTTTTTTTGGATGGTTTACGTCAAGGGCAGAAAAAACCTTGGTCGCGGTAGGGATGCCGGTTACCCGGCACCCCCCGCACAGATCCCAGCGTGCGGAACTACCGCACTGGGCTCCTGCCTCAGGTCATGACGCCCAAGCGCTCCGACGGATAGGGATGTAC
>JBFMBP010000090.1 GCA_040755155.1 Candidatus Omnitrophota bacterium
TCACTCGTCACTGTTTTATGAATCACCGTTTAACCGGGGGTGAGATTTCCAAATCCTTCGTATAATCCACGCCGAAATAAGGAACATTGACCGGATAGGGAATCGCTTGTTGTCCGTTGATCGTGCGCGAATCCTTCCCGCTGACGCCGTAAGCGGGAGCGTAGCGCGTCGAGCGTCCGCCCGTGTGAACGCCTCCGAACCCATCGATCATGAAAATCCCCACTCGGCGGCCTTTGGATGCGATGGTCGCTCCCCGGTTGTTGAGGCCGTAAATGGGATTGTCGCTGATTTCCACCTCGAAATTCCGGGCGATGTCGAAAGGAAATCCTCCCGTTTCCGGTTTGAATGGATTGAGGAACTGGACGATGTAATCGCGAATGGCGGCCGTATATTCAACGTCCGCGAAGGGAACGAAGCGAATGAATCCATCGCCGCCCAATACGCCCAGGCCGATATATTCCGTCCCCGCCGGATTGGGAATGAATTCGATGTCATAATAATTCTGCGCCGCGGCGTCAAAGATGATGGGAAGATAATACGCCGCCAACGCCGGAGCGCCGCCGACGGGATAGATAAAGCCCTGATGGTCAAGAATGTAAGCCCCTTTTCCGATCGGATCGCTGCTATAGCGGCTGTTCGTAAGAGAAATCTCCCGACCCCTGAATATTTCCAAGTCTACGGCGATGGAGTTCGGCTTAAAATCGGCTGGCGGCGTTTCTTTCTCCAATTCTTTCAACGCATTTCCTTCCGCGCGGATTTTTCCTAGCCTGTCCAACACGTAATAGCCTTGGTTTCCCGCCGGTTCGATATCCACATACGTGGAGGCGTAATCCGGCGGCGCGGCGGCGGGGGAACTATCCACGATGTATACGGGAAGCGCTTGCCCATTGAACTGGCCGATAACGTAATGGCCTTTCGCCGAAGTTCCATCTCCAGCGAGAATGCCGCCGCTCATGGCGCCCAAGCGCCCGTTGACGGGTGGGAAATCGAATAGGGGATCGCCGAGAAGAAAGTAGACGCCTTCCGAACCGTTTCCTCCCGGCGCGATTTCGCCGGAAAATTCCATGTCCTGCGCAATGGGATACAATTTGTCGCCGAACAGCAGCAACGGACCGAGAGCGGAAGGATCAGGCAGACCATCGAAGACGTTGGACAGGATCAATTGGCCTTCGCTGTTGGAGATTCCAATATCGAAATTGTGCGCCGCCGCTCCGCTGGGGTAGGTTCCGCCAAAAAGATCCAAAGAGACCAGGCCGAGCGCCGGATTCACTTCGAGCGCCGTGGGCGTCGGCGTTTTGGAAACAGGCGTCGCCGTGGGCGTGCGGGTCGGCGTTGGCGTATGCGTCGGCGTACGGCTGGGAGTGGGGAAGCGAGTGGGCTTGGGCGTGACTGTTGGTGTTGGCGTGGGCGTTGGCGATTCGGCGTACGCCGTATTAGCGATTTGGAAAAACAATTCTTTATCGCCGAGGTTGCGGACGGCGATGAAATAGCGCGCCGCTTCCAAGGAAATGGTTCCTCCTGCGATCAGCTTGGCGCTGGCGCGTCCGTTTGCGCTTGAAGCGGCGGGGGAATCGGACGCTAACGCCCGCCGGCCTTTTTGAACGATGAGGTCATAGCCGATGGCGGGATCGTTGGCAGTAACGGCGATTTCGATCAGTTTTTCTTTGCCGGTGGGAACCAACAGGAATTGAAAATAAGAGAGATCGTAGGGCGTTTCTCCCATTGGCGCAGAGCCGCCGATCTCTACCGAATTCAAAGCCAACAGATGGGATTCCGTCTCGTTGACGGAATCATGGACGCCCTGCGCCGGAAAGTCGATGGCGGATGTGGTTTTCCCCGCCTCGACGGTGACCGGCGTCCAGGCGCTGCCGCCGGAATTGGCGGAGTTCCCGTTATAATATTGCGCCGGGGGCGGATCGACGAATGAGGCGCTGGATTTGTATTGGGCGTAACGCCCTACGGAGGAGGATCCCCAAAAGTAGGAATCGATCGGCTCAATCCAGACCTGATATTTCCCTGGCGGCAACCCCGCGATTCTATACTTTCCCTGATTCATGGCGTAGGTTCCCGATACGGAGGAATATACCTGGTCCGTAGAGGAACCGACGCGGCGCGCAATCACGTTGACGCCGGGGAGTTCTTGAGTTCCTCTCTTCACGGTTCCGGCGATAATGCCGGTTTGTTCGTATAAACTGGTTTGGGGATACAAGTTGGCGGCGGCGGTTTTATCGTCGTCCGTCAGCGAGATTCGGGCTGATTCATCGTCCGCCGCCGTCGGCAGCATAATGGGAATGAAGAGATCGTTCCAACCCACTCCGTCGTAGGCCAGGTGGCGGAATTGCTGGGAGTGGTCGAGGCCGATCAAATGCCCCAATTCATGCAGAACCGTAGCCAGAAACGCTTTGGGATCGAGGTTGTATTTCTTGATGTAATAACCGTTGAAGACGGCTTCGGCGGCGGTGATTTTCGCGCCAACGTAATTAACCGCTCCAGCGAAGCCGAGATATTCCTCCTCCATTCCCGCGCCGTACAACGACCGGATGATGGAGCCGTCGTCGTCGAAGACGATCGGATTGACGCCGGGCATAGCGCCGTCGAGATAGCGGGTAAAGTTGCTCTTATCGACGTTGACGGGTAGATCGCCGCCTCGCAAAAAGCTCAGAGTAGAGCCGGGGCTTTCTTCCCACATCCGAAAGGCGTCCATAATCAAGGCGGCCGCTTCCTCGTTGGTAAGCGCCCCCAAATTACCCAGGTCTATATTGTACTGGATGGGAAAAGAGGACGGCTCCCAAAGAATCGGTTGGTTTTGATACATGCGCAAAGGACCGCCGCCCGCCGCATCGAGGGCGGTTAATGTCGTGAGAACCAATAAGAGAAGATATTTTTTAAAACCGTAAATCATAGTGCGGCTCGGTAGTTTCCTTTTCTTTTATTATATAACAAAGACAAGTATATGATCGTCATTTTTTCGGCGGAATAAACCGCCCCCAAACGGCGTATCGGCGATGGGAAGCATTTTAGACAATGGTTTTCCGGTTTCGTTCGGTCTTGCGCGGGGGAACCGGCTTGGCGTAGCAATATTGGCATCCGTGAGGGCAGGACATTTGATAGCCGCCGATATCGTAACTTTTCGTACAGCCGCAATCCTTTCTCTGGCTGCTGTCATGGGCTTGGGAGCATGGCTCGCCCGACAGTTCGCCAAGAAGAGCGCCGTGGATGCAGCGTCCCCGGACGATTCCTTCCACCTTCAGCAAGGAGTCATTGCAGCAGGATTCCAGGATTATATTTCGCGTTTTGGCGATTTCCGCCATCCAACCCAGCGCCTCTTGCTTATGGCTGAGGGAAGGATCGTAAAACCTCAATGAGGTTTCTTTCAGCCGGATTTTTACCTTGTTGTACCAAGTTACGAAAGAGAAAGTACATCGTTGTACGCCCCTTTCCGCCATGAAATCGCAAAGGGCGGGGAATCCAACCAGATTGTTCTTTTCGCCGTTATCCCAATAGACGATGGGATCGAAACGCCAGTTGATATGCCGGGGCGACCAGCGCTCGCAGAGTTCCACGACCTGTTTTTTTCGCTCCGGCAAAGGAAGAACGCCCGGTTCCCATTCGGGGCAATCGACGAGGCTGAAATTGAAATACCAGCGGTAAGAGTTCGAGCGGGAGAGCGGCGAATCGAGGAAGGGTTGGAAATTCTTCGACCAAAAAACAATCGTATGCACATCTTCGGGCCGCAGGCTTACGCGGTAGGTTCGCTCTTTGACGACGGGATTGCGCACCTCAACGAAGCCTTTTTGGATATGATGCTCCAGCCAGCGCATGTAAAAGGCGGGGATATCTGTCCGGCGGGAAGCGGATAGTACGGCGCGCATCGTCATCCTTCAGAAAGCGTTTGGCTGCAAAACGTATTTTTTGATCTCCTTGGCGACGATTTGATATTGATAAGAATTAGGATGGCCGCCGCCTTGGAGGAAATACTCGTCCAGTTTTTTATGATTCGTCTGGATATCGTTAGAGATGATATCCTTCGCCCAAATATAAGGAATCCTGTTTTCTTCCAAAAAATTCCGTAAAAAATCGTCTCGCCAATTGTCGCCTTGTTCGATCGCCCAATATGGGTGAAATACGGCGAAGACATAGGGAATCTTCTTGTCTTCCAATTTATTATGGATTTCTTCCAATATTTTTCGATTAATGGCGATTTTCTTCTCCTGCTTTTCTTTTGTTCCAATCAAAGAATCATGCCATTTCTGCGGGAGAACGTTTCCGTGAAGGAACAGGCGCCATAAATAGGAGGGGATGCGGGGCTTGCGAGTTCGAAAAAAATGCTCAGAATCGGGATCGATGGGAACGCCGCGCAATTCCAACCCGCCGTCAATCAATTCCAAGTATGGTTTTTGGCCGCCGCGAACTGACAAAACTACCCGATCCATATCGAGAGTCATCAGGCTCATGACGACGAAGGGATTTTCATAGAGATCGATGGAATTTTTAAATAATAAATAAATTTGGTCCATCCCATAACCGCCCGCGCCGTAGTTTAACAGAAAATGATCCCGGCTGAATTCTTCGTCTTGATTGAGGATGCCTTCGAAGCATTTTTCTTCCGGCAGACCTTCGCATTTGGCGAACGAGTCGCCGTAGAGAAGAACGGATTGGCGCGTTCCGGCTTCGGCGGCGAAGCGATGAAGATAAGAATCGTGGGCGAGGTTTCTCGACCAGCCCAAGATAGGGTGCGTTTTCTGAGGCGGCGGAAATTTCTCGAATCGATGGCCGAGCAGCCAGCAATCGTCGTCAGCGTCGGATGCCCAGTCGCCGTATAATTTGGGATCGCGGAATTTTTGCATGAAAGAGACGTTGCCGAACAACAGGAGGCGAAAAACTATCTCGCAAAAAACGAAACTTAACATCCCTGAAAGAAACGAGGCAATCAAAATAAAAAGGATTTTTTTCTTCTTCGACATGAAATTCGCTTTCGCCGTTTATAGTCAAAACGTTGTTGTTGCGGCGTTATTATAGACGGGAAAAGCGGAGTCTATCTCCCCTTGCAGATCATTGGGGGACAATAAGAGGTAGTTCATAGGCGTTTATGGAAGATGGGATATCGCCAATGGCTTTGGATGAAGCGAAGAGTAAGGAATTGGCGAACATATAGGGGAATCTTCCATAGAAAAATTGGTTGAATGCCCGATGGCGTATTCTCGCCGCAATCGTTCTATTCTTCTTTATACAAGTTAAAATATGGTTAGCTTAGGCGATATTTCGCATGAAGAAGGAAATAGGGAATGAAGAAATCGTCGGCCTTTACTCTCATTGAATTGCTCATCGTTGTGGCCATCATCGGCATCCTCGCCGCCATTGCGGTTCCGAATTTTCTCAACGCCCAGATCCGGGCCAAAATCGCCGGCGCCCAGGCGGATATGCGCAATCTCGGCACGGCGATCGAAAGTTACCGTCTCGATTACAACAACGCCCCGCGCACCTATACGGAAGGATGCTATACCGGATCATGCCAAGGCGTACAGTTTTCTCGCTACCGCAGGATTTGCCAACTCACGACTCCCATCGCTTTCATGAGTGCGGTTCCCGAAGATAAATTCAACCGCGCCGATCTGAAAAACGCCAACGAACCGCTCAATACGTACCCCTATTGGGAACCGAAATTCGCAGATGGTTACCGGACGGAAGCGGGCTTAGGACGCCATTTTCCCGATCAGGCCAAACCGAACAATTTATGGGCGCTGATGAGCTATGCGCCGGATGGGGATTTCGAAGCGGCGGGCGGCGGCGACCTTGCGCCGTTCGAACCCTCGAACGGTCTAACCTCGAATGGGGATATTATGCGTTTCGGTTATTAATGGGAATATCGATTTTAGTTTACGGCTCGTTTTGTCACCGCTATAAGTATATTATTGTGTTCGGCCAAATCGCTCGTTATGACGATTTGACCGTATGTATTCTAGGTAGGTTATCGCAGGGATGGATATGATTTTATGTTGAAAATGACTATCCAGTCCAACGAAATCGAATTACGTCCAGCGTCGATCGACGAAATTATTTCTTTACGCGAGGAGGTAATTATTCGTGGTACGAACCGGGATTCTCCCTATTTTGACGGCGACCGGGATGAAACCACTCGCCATTTCGGTGCTTTTATAGGAACTAAGCCCATCGGCTGTTTGTCATTTATGCGCAAAGAGTGGGAGGGAACGCCCGCCTGGCAGCTGCGCGGCATGGCAACCGCTCCCGATTATCGCGGTTCCGGCGTAGGGAAAATTCTATTGCAGTTGGCGGAAGAAGCCGTAATGGAAGAATCCGGCATCCGGCTTTTGTGGTGCAACGCCCGCGCAGCCGCCGCCGGATTTTACGAAAAGCAGGGGTGGAAAATCGTTTCGGACGAATTTCTCATACCCGGCGTCGGCCCTCATTATAAGATGCTCAAAGATTTGCGATCAATGTTTTTCGATTAAACACAAGCGTATTTAGATCATTTCCTCTTCTTATCGGATCCCCGCAACCGATCTTGCATTCCCCTTGCCCTCGAAAATAGGCTTTCGGCTTATCCTGTGATATAATCGAAAAAAACGAATTCTTTTTTCCCGATAGACTGGGCCGCTTTCTGATGGGGCGGGAGAATAATGGGCTAACTAACCACTAGTGACGGGTCGATGATCGCTGTTTTTATGTTTAAGGAGTTTTGTTTGATGCGTAAAAAAATGATCCTCGGCTTGACAATATCGTTCTTGATCGCGGTCATCGCAATGGGATTCTATTGGCAATCCATTCTCGCCGGTCTTATTCATGCTACGCTGGACGCGCAATATGGATTGATCTTCAAGTATGAAAAAGCGGCTTTTTCTCTTTTTCATGGAGTCATGGCGTTTCAATCTCCAACGCTTTCCGACGCCAACGGCGCCATCGCGTCGGCGAAGCGTCTCGGCGTCGGCGTCAATGCCCAAAGAGCTGTTAAAGGAGAAGTAGTATTTACGAAATTCGAAGCGGAATCGCCTAATGTCGAAATCAAGCGCCTTCAGGATGGAAGCCTGCAAATCGCCCAAGCCGCCAAGCGCATTGTTCCCGACGCCACGCGCCAGCGCGAAAGCCAGAAGATGGATTCCCCCAACACCCTCCCGCCGGGCAACCCCTTAGCGAAATTTCCTTCCATTCTCCTGAATGACGCCCAATTCAATTATTATTCCGGCGCCGCTGGTTCGGTGGAGATTCACGTCGTCCGCTTCGAACGTTTTTCTCTCAATCCTAAAGAGAATCTTCTCCGCTTCTTCCATTCGTTCGTTTATCGCGAGCCGAATAAAACTCATCCTTTTTTACAAGTGGATAACCTGGATTTAAAAAATCTTTTCGGCGGGCCGGAATTATTGACGCGCATCGACGCCGAGGGACTACTCATCGAAGGGAAGGAAATCGGCAAGGACAAATACGACTTCAACGAGGCGTTTTTTCGGTGGCGGGATGCGGTTGAAGAGGTCGCTCGCGCCATTTCTCCTCCCGATCCCGCCAAGCCCAAATCTTCTCCTACTTTCCAATCCTTCCATTTGCAGGATGTGGCCGTCATCGTTTCACCCCAGTCGGGAAATAACGCCGATCCTGGAGCCATCCGGATCGCAGCCCAAACCGTCGAGTACGACAACAAAACCGACGCCTTGATCTTGACGGATTTGCTATTGCAGGAAGCGGGAAAGTCCACACTATCGTTCAAACGCTTGGCTTTCGCCGGTTTGCGTCAAGGCGTTCTTAATCTGGAAACGATCGAAATGGATGGCGTGCGGCTTTTTCTACGCAGCGGCGAAGGCGATCGATTGAACCTTTCGCGCGCCATTCAGCGGATTCAAAGCGTGATTCAGTCGCTGATTCCGGAAGCGAAAAAGACGGCAAGCGTCCCTGAGACGGAGAATATTTACGCCGGTTTAGGCCGAATCCATCTGGCGGACGCTGCGATATATTCGCTGGAAGACGGACGCGAAACGCAGAAGATCGCCTGCGGCGATTTGCGTTACGAAGAAGAGTCCGGAAAAGGTTCGCTGGACGATTTTTCCCTCGTCTCGATGCCGGGAGAAGAGGAAATTACTCATCTCGCGGCGCCTCATCTTACAGTTCAGGCGACGGATTGGAATAAATCGAGACGCATCGAAAAGATTCACGTTCAAAACATGACGCTGCGGGGAACGCTTCTCTCCAAGGAGAAAGATTTAGGCGCCGCAATCCACCATTGGCGCGCACTCGTCCAACAATTGCATGACGAATTGAAAATCCCTTCCGCCGCGGCCCCTCGCGAACCAATGCGAATCGGCGAGTTGCAGCTTGCGGACGCGCAATTTCATCTCACGGACAATCGATTTAAACGGATTATTCAACACGCCTGGAGTCCCGTCAATCTACAATGGCATGATCTGGTTTTAAGTCCAAATCCGCCGATGGGGCGAATGCAGTTCAACGCCGTTACGGTATCCCCGACAGGCGGATTTATCAATTTTCAAGGAGAAGCCGCTCCCTGTCTCGATCCTATCGATATCCAAGGGAATTTATCTCTTCTCATTCATGATCTCATCGCTTACGAGCCTTGCTACGAAGAGTCGCTGCCGGTCGGCATCGAGAAAGGGCGCTTCAGTCTGGATGGGAATATGGCGATTCGGAAAAATATGATGGACAGCGTTTTTAATATGACATTGTTGCAGCCGGAATTTACGGCGAACAAGGGCAAATGGCCGGAAAAATGGGACCGTAAAACAGCGATAACAGCGTTGAATGGGATGAAGAACAAAAACGGCGACATTGTCTTCCGCGACAATCGTTTGATGGGCGATGTGCGCAATCCGGAATTCGGCTTCGGCACAAGCGTGGCTGAGATATTGGGCCGCAACCTGGCCAACCGGTTGATGTCGCTTCCCAATCTGGTATTCGACGCGGTCAAGACCGTCGGCGACGCCGTCATCGGAACGCCGCTCCGGAAAATCTTCGGGGGGGAGAATCCTTAAGGCAATGATGAATGATGAATGATGAATTACAGACGAAAAGAACGTCTCTCCGCGCAGAGGATGGGAGAGACGTTCTTTATTCATGAAATCAAAATTTGGAAACAACGAAAGCAATCTATCTTTTATCCTTCGTAATTCCCTGGTTTACTTGCCGTTACAGCCTTTCGGATAGCATCTTTTCGATAATGCCGATTTGAAACGAGGGTCCTTCGCGCAAAGCCAACGTAAATGTCATTCCCATAAGGATGATGAAGCCAATCACGATCAACGTTACGATTCTTTTCGCGAATTTGCTTTCCTGCAAATGCATGCGTTTGGCATGTTTGATGAGCGGTTCTATATGGTATTCTTCCTGTCTCGCTATGGGCAGCCGCAACATATCCGGCGGAATGCGCCCTGGCAATAAGGGCGGCACGTATCCCGCACGCAGCGCTTGCAGCCGCCATACCAGCCAGGGATTGCGAACGGCGAGGAGATAGGTTTCCCGCTTCTGTTCGTGCTCGCTTTCGTAAAATCGATACATAGTTTTTGCCCCCAATCGTTATTCTCGGATTGCAATTCGCCCACGCGAGAAGACGATTCGCGTTCTTTCCGGAGTGACTTTGCGCCGGATTCTCGTTCGAAAGCCGGCAAAGGGCGTTCAATGACGCCCTTTCAACCGGCGTTTACCGGAACATCCAGATAGGATGGGTTAACGCCGGTTGAAAAGACGCGGCGAGCGCCGCTGCATTTCGGCTGCGGCCGCTTTCGAATCGAAATCCTGCTTCCACTTCAAACCGTAAAATAATGCCGGAGAAAACCTCCCTGTCTTCTCCGACATCCCATCGCCGGCGATAACTTGGCCAACGGTTTGATCCGAGAGTTCTTTACGGTCATCCCGGACTTTCACGAGATGTCGGGGCAAGAATGAATGGTTAGTTCAATGTTATTTATACGAATAGCCTGGCATCCTCTGGCGGCGATGGCGCCGTTCGAGGACGAACGAGTTCTCCTTTTATTCAGAGCCTCATGCTAAATTCCATTATTCCTCCCCCAAGCCTGGGGGAGGTTAGGAGGGGGTTGTTTTAAGTTTAATAAAATCAACCCCCCTCTAACTCCCCCCAAGCTTGGGGGGAGAATTACAAAACGGACTTTATCATTTTTGCAAGAGCCTCATTCATTAATATTATTCTGGGATAGCTCTGCGCCTTTCCTGTTTGTCCACTCCAGGCGGAGCGAAAGACGCAGAGCTATCCATCCTGTCGCGCACCTGAAAGCCTGAAGTGTTTTCCAGAGTTGACAACGCTATAATATTCTGCAATAGACGTACCAAAATAGGGATTTTTATGCTAAGTGCTTTCAATGAAACGACTTGCAATAATACGATTTCCAGGTACACTCCGATAATAAGATAAAAAAGGGCATTTTTTTCCCTCTTATGATAAGCAGTCAACAAAACTTACCCGGTCAGACTGGTTTAGCCGAATCTTTAGACGAGGCGGCGGTTGATACTTCAAGGGCAAAAAAGACCTTGCCCTTGCCACCCCCTTTTGCCGATTTTTTGGACGAAGCGGCGAGCAATACTCTTGGCTTGTATCTCCATTTTCCTTTCTGCCGCCGCAAGTGCGCCTATTGCAGTTTCGTATCCGGGCCTCCTCATTCCGAGAAAGAGATGGATCGTTACGTTCAGGCCCTTTCGCGGCATCTTGCTCTGGGCGCCGAAGAGGCTCAGGGGAAAAGCGTTGCGACAGTATATTTGGGGGGCGGGACGCCTAGCCTATTAGGAGCGGATCGCCTGGCGCGTATTCTGGAGGCGATTAATCGTTTTTATAACGTTGCAGCCGACGCGGAAATCACTGTGGAGGCCAACCCCGAAAGCGCCAGTTTGGAATTATTTCTCTCCTTGCGTCCCTTGGGATTGAATCGCGTCAGTCTGGGAGCGCAATCTTTTTGGGATGACGAATTGAAGCAATTAGGCCGGATCCATTCCAATGAGGATATCCGGCGGGCGGTGGATGGAGTGCGCGGGGCGGGAATCGCTAATCTTTCTTTGGACTTGATCTTTGCGATTCCGGGACAATCGCCGCAACGATGGGAAACGACGCTCCTATCCGCCCTGAATTGCGAACCGGATCATCTTTCCGCTTATGGACTCTCTTTCGAAGAAGGAACGCTTTTTGAACGTTTGCGCCAAGAAGGAAAGATTACGCAAACGCTGGATGAAACGTATAATGAGATGTATGATCTTGCCGCCAGTTTATTGGCGGAGGCGGGGATGCGCCATTACGAAATCTCCAATTGGCATCTTCCGGGAAAGAAAAGCCGCCATAATTTGCGCTATTGGGACCGGAGCGAATATCTTGCCTTCGGCGTTTCCGCGCATGGATTCGTTAGTGGACGGCGATACGGCTTGATCGCCGATCGCGAGAAATACGTCCGATTAATTGAGGAAAGCGGAGAGAAGCATTATTTTCATTCCGAGTGGCTTGAAGAATCCGCTGTCCTTTCCAACGAGGAAATGGCGTCCGACGCCATGATTTTCGGTTTGCGCAAGATCGAAGGCGTCGCTATCGATTCCTTTAAAAAGCGCTTCGGCTTCACGCCTTTAGAAAGATGGGGCGATGAGGTTGATGCATGCATGGAGAAGGGCTGGTTGGAACAAATCGGCGGACGTCTTAGACTAACCCGTCAGGCTCTTTTAATCAGTAATGAGGTTTTTTCTTGTTTTCTCGATTGAAGGATAACGTATAAGAGTGATGAAGCAGGAAGGGAAAATGGTGGGCTACGCTTCGCTTTTAGCCCACCCTACATGAGTGGCGGATTGCGCTTCGCTTTTATGCCCGCGCTGCATGACTAAAATACCCTCACCCTACCCCTCTCCCAGAGGAAGAGGGAATGGAATTATGCAGCATGAGCGCTTACTAATTGCAATATAAGGACTATTTTATTTAAACAAGACAGGATTGGAATTATGAGACGTTTTTATATGCTTCTGGCGGATAAATTGCTCTTCTTTTCATGGGGCCGATCGACTGTCAATCATATCGAGCGCCATCAAAGATTTTATGAAAATTTCGAAGCGCTTTATACCGCCTTGATTTTGGCCTTGTTGATTAAAACGTTTATTTTCGAGGCTTATAAGATTCCTTCCAGTTCGATGATGGATACATTGAAAGAGGGCGACCGCATCTTCGTAATGAAATTCATCTATTCCATGCGTCCCATTCAAGTAGGCGATATCGTTGTGTTTAAAACCAAAGGGATCGATGAAATCTACTCTCCCGATAAACCGTACTATATCAAACGAGTCGTGGGACTTCCTCATGATCGCATCCGGATCGGCAAGGATGGGCATATTTACCGCAATGGGGAATTAGTGGACGATCCGGAATTTTTCCTGACCAACCGGTATGGCCCTTTGCGGGAATACGATCAACAAAGGGAATTCGAAGTGCCGGATGGAGAATTGTTCGTTTTCGGGGACAACAGCCGCAACAGCTGGGATAGCCGCGCTTGGGGCGGCGTACCGCTGGAAAATGTGATGGGGAGAGCCTTTTTCCGCTATTGGCCGCCCTCCCGCATGGGGTTGATCCGCGGCGCGTCCTGCGATCCGCTTCCCTTGCCGGAGAATATTCCCATTTCCGCCGTTAAAGAAGCCGTTATGAATTGAAGCGGAAGGTTCCGCATCGCTTATGGCCGCGCCGAAAATTCTTGCCATCGATATTGGAAATTCCTGCACCAACTTGGGCGTTTTCGAAGGCTCCGCTCTAATCGCGAAGGATTTTTTCCCCTCCTCGCCGGAGTATGCGGATAAAATTCGCCTGCGCGTGGAAGATTGGCAAAAAGAGCGTCCCTTCGAGCGCGCCGTCATCTCCTCCGTCGCGCCCGCTTTGGGCGATTTGCTGGTGACGATCATCGAGGAACAAACGGAAAAAAAGCCGATTATGGTGGAGGCATGCAAGACGCAACTGCTGCCTCTGCTCGTGGACCGGCCCGAAACCGTCGGCGTAGACCGGATCGTCAATTGCTGCGCCGCCATTCACTATTACGGCGCTCCCGCCATTGTCGTCAGCCTGGGCACGGCGACGACCTTCGAAGCGATATCCGCTCAGGGGGAATACCTGGGCGGCGCCATCGCTCCCGGCGTGAAAATCTCCTTGGAAGCGTTGACGCAACGAACGGCGTTATTGCCGCCCGTCATCTGGAAAAAGCCGAAGCAAATCATCGCTAAAAACACGATCGGCCATATGGAATCGGGCATTTATTACGGAACGATCAGTCTTATTGAGGGAATGGCGAAACGCATTAAGGCCGTTTTGGGAGAAAAAACGGCCGTTATCGGAACGGGGGGAATCAGCGCTCTTTTGGCGGATGAGAATGTTTTCGACTATTACGATCCCTTTCTCACTTTGCGCGGATTGGAACTGATTTATCGCCGTCTCTGCGGGCATGAATCGTCCGCCATGATCCCCCCATTTCAGGAATAGGAGGGATCAATCGAACAAAAATATGGCGGCCGCTACGACGGTAGTGTAGCCGCCTTTCTTATTAACGGCGGATTGGGTGATATTGCGGGACGTTACGATCTTGCCGCTCATGCGGTAGACCTCTTCCTTTTCGTCCCACGATTTGTCTTCGTCGAACTCGATGCCCAGCGTCGTCGCCAGCATCGCCGCCGCCAAATCTTCCGCATAGTCCCCCGCTTCCTTGGCGCCCATCCCGTAACAATGATGCTCGCTCAAGTATCCGTAGTGTTCTTTATTGGCGGGAATGGCGAGTCCTATAGAAGCAACTAACTGACGCCGCGGTTCGTTGGTGCAACAGCGGGCTTGGACCGTAAAAGTGACGGCGCCCGGCACCAATTCCTTAATCCCTTGTTCCCGGGAAATGATTTTGCATCCTGGGGGATAAATGCTGGAAACGGTGACCAAGTTGCATATCGCGATGCCTGCATCCCGAAGAGCCAATTCGTAGGATCGCAATTCCTCTTTGTGAAAACCGACGCCTTTCGTAAAAAACACGCGTTTGGGGACCAATAGCATTTCTCCTTCCTCCATTCCGTATGCGTCTCCTCAAAGGGATGTATTGTGTGCTGCGATCGTTTTCAAGTTGTTTATCCTGCTTTCGAAACGTCTTGCTTAAGAACGGTTATCAGAATATGCGGCGCTTCTCGAAATCGAGCGCGGCTTCATCGCCGATCCAGCGATGGAACCGTCCTGGAACCTAGGATAGGCTATCGTTTGGGTTCCATACGGCGGCGGGAACGTTTTCTATGTAAATGAATACGCGTAAAACCGGAAAATGGTAATCCTATCGGCCGCAATTCGCAAGACCTGGCGGTTAAAATCGGCAAAATAGCGCTTACGGCGGGCCGGCGCCGGCGCAAGCGAGGTTCTTTTATAAGATTTTCTTCCCGCTTTCGGAAGATTTGATTTGTTTTGCGTCCAGGTTACAATTTACTTGATTTTAGACAGCGTCTCTTTTCAATGTGGAACCAACATGGCGGCCAAAGCGAAAAAAGACTCCACTCATTACGAATATTTTCTTTGGGATGGTCCGGAGAGCGCGCTGCCTCAGGAGCGTCTTCGATCCGCTGTAGAAGAGGCGTGCCGCAATCGCCAGTTCAAGCGAGGGCCTGAAAAGACCGATATCTCATTTTATCCCTATTCTGGATTGAAAAGTACGATCAAAGTGGATGGCGGGATCGCCCGGATTCGCATCAGCGATATTTTGCGCGATGCGCCGAGCTGCGTGTTGGAAGCGTTGATTCATATCTTGATGTCTCGCGTGGAGCATCGCAAGCCGCAGGAAGAATATCTCCATTTATACAATCGATACATCAGCCGCGATGAAGTGGAAGCCGAACACGCCCGCGCCCGGCTTTCCCGCAGCCGCAAAATTCTTCCCGGCCCCGAAGGAAAGCATTTCAACTTGAATCGCGTGTTCGATCGCATCAACCGGCTTTATTTTGAGAAAAAATTGGAAAAACCCGTTCTCTCTTGGAGTCCAGGGCGCAGCCGCCAACAATTGGGCTATCACGACGCCCATCTAAATCTCATTGTCATCAGCCGTTGGCTGGACCGGAAGTCCGTTCCCCCCTATTTAGTGGATTATATCATGTACCATGAACTGCTGCATATCGTTCTGCCGCCCATGCGCCGCTCGATGAAGCGGATCGTTCATTCGCAAGAATTCAAAAAGAGGGAAGGCGAATTTCAATACTATGAAGACGCCATCCGATGGCTCCATCATTGCGGATTGAAATGAGGCGAGTTATTCGTTTCGCTCTATTTTTCCGGCGGCGCAGCGTGAAAAAGAATTAGGATTCAAACGCCTTCAGTGCTTTTTCTTCCTCCTCGAAAACCTGCAGGATGTGATCGATGCGGGTGGCCCGGAAGGTTTGCAGGACGCGTCCGCGCAGGTTGAAGAACTTCAAATCGCCTTCCCGTTCCCGCAATTCGCGGGCGAAAGCGACGAAAACGCCGACGGTATAGGAGGAGATAATCTCGACCTCCGAAAGATCAAGGACGATGCGGATGCGATCCTGCTTCAGCAGATCGTGAAATTCCCCGCGCAGCCAAACCGTATTCTCGAAATCAAGTTCTCCTTTTACGCGCAGGATGGTGATATCTCCGCGATCGTCTCGTTCGACTGGTATCATTCTTTGACTCCTTTCATGGAGAGGCGTTCGTAATCCATGAGTTCGCCTGCTTCGGTGGAAGTAAGCACGCCTTTCTTTTCCAATATTTTAATCATTGTCGCTAACATGCAACTGTTCGCATAGAGAATTTCGCCTGTTTCGAATCGCGCTTTGAGTAGATTGATATCCGCCAGGGGGGTGGAAGAATCTTCGCTTTCCGAAGCGTCGCCGGCGGCGGATTGGCTCTCGGCGTTGGCCGCCGCCCCGGCGGGAGCGGCGGATTTCCCTGTTTCGAAGGCTTGCACCGCTTCCGCTTTCGAAGAATAGATATCGAAAATCTCGACGATTCGGTTTTGCTTCAAGTATTGAAGCACCGCCCGTTGGGGCTTAATGATCTTGATGTTACCCCCCGCCGCCCGGATTTCTTTCAAATTGGAAATGAGCATGCTGATGGTTTGGCTTCCGATGAATCGGATGGATTGGACGTCGAGGACGATCTTGAAGTGGCCTCTGGCGATAGAATCCTTAATGGCTTGATCCAAATGTTGATTTCCCCGGCTGTCCAATTCGCCTATTAAGTTGAGAATGGCTACCTCCCCGGCAAGTTCCGTGGCGATTTTCATGATTCGTTCGGAAGAATGGCGCGGACGCTCAGGAAGGCCGGTTGGCGCTGCGCTAAAATTCTTCGCTTCTCCTTCAATAGGCGATGGTGGATCGTGTTTTTTCGCTGTCGCTTACTTCCCGCTCATGGCCAATCGCCTATCAGCCCGCCTGATGCAGAAACCGCACCGTCATGAGCAAGAATGCGTTGCGCAGCCTATTCTTAACGATTTCAAACAAAAAAAAAAGGGGAGAATGCCCCTCTCTTCTTTCCTAAACGATAGAAATATTATCGTATTAAAATACAATTATTTACGATGGGAGATTATTTGGATTCTTTATTTTCTTCAATTTTGGCGGAAGGCTTCTCGTCTTCTTCGTCGGTGACGGAAGTAAGAGATTTTTTAAATTCTTTAATGCCCAATCCTAAAGACTTTCCCATTTCGGGAAGCCTTTTGGCTCCGAATACCAGCAACATGAGAAATATAATGATAATCCATTCCGTCATCCCGATGTTATACATTTCCCTTCTCCTTCTCTATGGGAAAAAGATCAACCAGCATATAGATCATACTCGCCGCTCCTTGAGAGTCAAGGATTTTACGGTTGGAATCCCGGTTCGCCCCTCGCTGTTTTGCGAACTCGGATTATAATAGTTCCGTTTTTTAACTTCTCGTAATTCAAAGAAAAGCCATTGAAAACCAAATCCGCCGTGAATGCGCAAGGAATGGAACGATCCCGCCTGTTGGGCGTCGATATCGATTCGCTGACGGGCGAAGAATTTCTTCGTCGCATCGATAATTTCGTTCGATCGGGAGAGCCTCATCAGGTTTCCTACTTGAACGCCGACTGTTTGAATCAATGCTGGTCCAACCGCGCCTATCGGGATACGGTGGCGGGGGCGGATCTCGTTTATGCGGACGGCATGGGCGTCGTATGGGCGTCTCGCCTTTTTGGGCATCCTCTGCCCGAACGTCTGAACGCCAACGATATGCTCCCCGAATTCTGCCGGCGGGCGGAAGAGAAGGGTTGGAGCATTTTCCTTCTCGGCGGAGAGGATGGCGTAGCGGAGAGAGCGGCCCGCGATCTCCAAACCCGCTATCCAAAACTGAAAATCGCAGGCTGCCATCACGGCTTTTTTACGGAACAGGAAGACGCCGAGGTTGTCGAGAATATCCGCAAATCGCGCCCCGACATCCTTATCGTGGGCATGGGAGCGCCCAAGCAGGAACTTTGGATCCGCCGGCGGCTGAAAGAATTGAACGCTCCCGTAGCCTGGGGCGTAGGCGGTTTGCTCGATTATTCCGCCAAAGGTTTGCGGCGGGCGCCGGTCTGGATGCGCAAGAGCGGCCTGGAATGGTTGTGGAGGCTCTTTCTCGAACCGCGCCGTTTATGGAAGCGCTATTTGTTGGGCAATATTCTTTTTACCTTCCGAGTAGGATTCCTCGTGTTCGCCGACGCCGTTATGGCGTGCATCGCCTGGCTTTCCGCTTACGCTATGCGGGAATATTTCGTTACTCAATTGACGATCCTGCCCGAAGAGTTGCGCAAGCATCTTAATCCTTTTTCCAATTATCTGATCGCTATGCCCATCATCGTCTGCACGTGGATCGTCATCTGCGCTTCGCTGGATTTGTACCGGCGGCAATTTTTGCGTACGGCGCTGGACGAACTGACGGCCATTGTGAAGATGGTTTTTCTCTTTCTCATTACGTCTATGGCGGTCGCTTTCTTGTTGAAAGACCTCGATCCCGGACGCTCGGTGCTTATTCTATCCGCCATGCTGGCGTTCGTCTTTATGGTTACCTCCCGCCTCTTCTGGTCGCGGATGGAGAAAACGCTTTATAAGGAAGGCATCGGGCGCGTACGAGCCATCATCGTCGGCGCCACCAAACAGGCGCGGGAAGTGATCGAACGTCTGCGCGATCAGCCCGAACGGGAGTATGAAATTCTTGGCATCCTGGACGATAAGCATACTCCTGAGGAAACAGTGTACGGCAAGCCGATTCTCGGTCCCGTGAGGGAACTTCCGGAGTGGGCGAAAAACCTGGCCGTCGACGAAATCTTTTTCGCCGATCCTAAAATGACGAAGCCGAATATGCTCGACCTCGTGGTGGCATGCGGCGAAAGGACGGCCGTCAAGCAATACAACATCCTGACGGATATGTTCGGCGTAATTACGGATCAGGCTCTCTTCAATTATAAGGAAGACATCCCCTTCAAGGTTCTTCGGCAGGGCAAGATGACTCCCTTCGAACAGAGTATGAAGCGGATAATGGATATTGTCATCGCGGGAACCATGCTGTTGCTTACGCTGCCGTTTTTCCCAATTATATGCCTGCTGATTCGTTTGAATTCTCCCGGATCCGCCATTTTTTGCCATAAACGGATCGGCAAAGACGGCATTCCGTTCATCATGTACAAATTCCGCACCATGTATCGCGATGTCAACGAATACGAGGAAGCGCCCATCAAAAAGGACGATCCCCGGGTTCTTCCCTTCGGCCGTTGGCTGCGGCGCACCAGTCTGGACGAATTGCCCCAGCTTTGGAACGTTCTAAAGGGCGAAATGAGCATGGTCGGCCCCCGTCCGGAAATGTCCTTCATCGTGGAATCCTATCAGCCGTGGCAACGGCGGCGGTTGTCCGTTCTTCCAGGCATCACCGGAATCTGGCAAATCAGCGGCCGCAAAGATCTGCCATTGCATTCCAACTTGGAGTACGATTTTTATTACATCCAAAATCAATCCATTCTTTTGGATTTGATTATCCTGTTAAAAACCTTCCCCGTCGTTTTCTTCGGCAAGGGCGCTTACTGAAGTTTTCGTCTATCGAAATGGAAACGATTGTCTTTCGATGCGTCTTTATTTATCTGGAGTTGGAAAAAACAGGAGATTATGTTATTCTCTTTACGAGAGACGCCGATTCCGAAATGCCGGCGATTCTTTTTTCAATGCCAAAGAACTTTTACTAATCGATTATGATTCTCAATAATCTGAGCTATTCGATCGGTCCGGGCGCCATCGGCCTCCTTGTCAGCGCCGTTTTATGGGTCGCGAGCATAATTATCGTGTTGGCGAACCGTTCCGGCATTCAACGGATCGGGGCGGGCATCGTCTTTATCGGCGTGGCGATTTTGGTGGTACATAATCGAGTAATTCTTTCGTTGAGCCTTCTTGCTTTCGGGTTGTTCGTACATGGCTGCGGACGGTTGCTGATAGACCGCAAACGCCGTTAAGTGGATGACCGTCAAGCGTCAAAGCGGACGGCGGATCAATGGAATGGGGAGCGTTTGGATGAATATTTCGCCTATTTTAGATTCGTTGATTGCGGGGGAAAATCTTTCAGAAGAGACAGCGGGAGAAGCGATTTCCGCCATCATGAGCGGCGAAATCGGACCGGCGTCGATCAGCGCCATGTTGACGGCTTTTCGCTGTAAAGGCGAGACGGAGGAAGAGATCGCCGGAGCCGCCAAAGCAATGGTTTCCTACGCGGAGAAAATCCGGTTTTCCAGCAAGGGAGTGACGGATACCTGCGGCACGGGCGGCGACCGCAGCGGTACCTTCAACATCTCCACGACCTCCGCATTCGTCGTGGCGGGTGCGGGCGTTCCCGTGGCGAAGCACGGCAATCGTTCCGCCACCAGCCATTGCGGCAGCATCGATCTGTTGGAGAAATTGGGCGTCAACGTAATGATCCAGCCCGAACGCATCGGCCAATGCCTGGACGAAGTGGGGCTAACGATTCTTTTCGCCCGCGTAGTACATCCTGCTATGCGTTACGCCGCCCCGATTCGTTCCGAATTAGGATTTCGCACCATATTCAATTATCTCGGCCCTTTGACTAATCCCGCCCGTCCCTCCTATCAACTTGTCGGCGTCAGCGATCCTAATATTCTCGATATCTACGCCGCTTGTTTGCAGCGAATGGGCGTTCAGCGCGCCTGGGCGGCGTTCGCTTCCGATGGATTGGATGAAATCACGCTTTCCGGCCCCACGGCGATCGTCGAAGCGACGCCGCAATCGATCCAGCGTAAAGAGATCGTTCCCGAAGACGCGGGATTGAAATCCGCCCCGGCGCAATCTTTGCGCGGCGGAACCCCGGAAGAAAACGAAAAGATCACTCGCCGCATCCTCTCCGGGGAGGAAAAAGGTCCCTGCCGCGACGCCGTTCTCTTGAACGCAGGCGCCGCTCTTGTCGTTTCCGGAAAAGCCGCTTCTTTGAAGGACGGCGCCGCCTTGGCCGCCGAAAGCATCGATTCCGGCAGAGCGGCCAAGGTATTGGAAAAGCTGGTTCGGTTTACCAACGCCTAAATTGTATGCGCCTAATTTTAATCTTCGTTTTCCCACCCTGGAAAATAACAATTCTATTATGATAATATTTCCCCGATTTGACGGGGAAATGTTCGAGGAATAAACCATAATGCTATTTAATAAATGATAGATAACGATATAAATTCGCAAACATCGTCGATACGGCTTCATCGTGGAAATACGTTTCTTTTTTCCATAATTGTTGCATGGATATTTATTTCTATATTTCAAGATCATTCCTATGGCATGGAGAGTAAATTATTTGATGTTCTAACGCCTACGTATACGCCTACGCCGGCTGATACTCCTACTCCATCGGAAATACCAACGACTCCCGCTTCTGGCGGAACGCCAACCAAAACGCCAACACGTACGAAATCGCCAACTCCAATAGATCCTCTTACGCCCTCTCCAACAGCGATTCCAACGCCAACGTTCACATGGACGCCGATTCCCAGCGATACGCCAACACCAATGCCAACAGACACGCCAACGCCCGTTCCAACGAGCACGTCAACGCTGGTTCCAATAAACACGCCAACGCCGGTTCCAACAGATACGCCGACATTAACATGGACTCCGACATCGACCTGGACTTATACTCCTACTTCCACGGCGATAGAGGGGAGTGAAATTCCCGGCAGCGGCGGGGACGCGATTACGCCCACTCCCATTCCTTCGTTCACGCCAACAATAGCGCCAACTTCGACGCCGGAACCGTCGAATACGCCAACCGCGATATCGCCGCCTACATGGACTCATACGGCTACGCCAGTACCAACCTCGCCTCCGGCTCCAACGCCTTCATGGACAAATACGCCAACATCAACATCAACGCCAAGCGCAACGCCCACGGCTGCGCTAACGCCAACGCTGACGATTACGGCGACATCTACTCCATCGCCGACGCCGAGCGCTACGCCGACAATGACGAGTACGACAACGCCGACATTAACGCCAAGCGCTACTTTAACGCCAACAAGAACGCCAACGGCGACGCCGACACGAACGAATACATTTACGCCAACGCTGACGCCAAGCGCTACTTTAACGCCAACAAGAACGCCAACGGCGACGCCGACGCGAACGAATACCTTAACGCCGACGCTGACGCCAAGCGTTACTTTAA
>JBFMBP010000091.1:0-45332 GCA_040755155.1 Candidatus Omnitrophota bacterium
TGTTTTCTTAGGAGCAAACCACCCGCGGTTCGCGGGCTATATCAGAAAGAAACACATATAAATCGCGTTCAAGAGCCTAGTCGCTTAACGGCTCAATTATCATGGCTTACAAAAGTGTTTCAGAAGAGCAATGGATGCGTTTAACAACGCCATCCATCTTACGATTTGATGCGTTTTCTATTGCCGTTTTTAGGATCATTGCATGATAGCCGATGGAGTATGATCGATTCATACAAAGAGAAACGGCGGGCGAGGAAAATCCCCGCCCGCCATGTACTCACCTTCTCTTGACTTAGCCGAGAAGTTGCAAGAATGTCTGGCTTTGGAAATTGGCCTGCGCCAGTACGGAGACGCCTGCCTGAAGCATGACCTGGTTCAAGGTGAATTTCGAGGTTTCTGTTGCGATGTCGGCGTCCCGGATGCGCGATTCGGAAGCCGTCAGGTTTTCGGAAGCTACGCTCATACTAGCGACGCTGGATTCCAATCGGTTCGTAGCCGCGCCGAGAATCGACCGGGTGCGGTTGACCTGGTCGAGCGCTTCGTCGGCAATTTCGATAGCTTCGTTAGCGCCTGAGAGCGTAGTTACATTGACATCCTGCACCGTGCGTCCGCTGCCCCGTCCGAATCCCAGATTATCGGCCTTCAGGTCGCCGACGGAGAAGGTGATATTTTGTCCCGCAAAGGCGCCGATCTGGAAGTTCAAACCCGTATTGGTGGTGCTGATAATGGCCGTGATGCCGTTATCATCGCCCGTACCGCTCGAAGTGACGTTGACGAAGGAATCGAAGTCTACGGTCAGGTAATCGGGCGCCTTGGTTGTGGTGGAAGGCGTCAGGAACACTACATCCTGCTGCCCCGGCGTGAAGGTTACGGAGGCGCCGCCATTCAGCGCGCCCACATACGTCGTAGGGATGTTTTCGAATTTATCCGTTCCCGAAGTGAAGCCGTCGCCCACGCGGAAAGTTACTTGCGGCGTCGGAACGCCTTCGACGGTGGAAGTGGGGCCTTGCAAGGTAATCACTTGTCCCGCTTCCCCTCGGACTTCCTGCCCGCCCGCCAATTGGAACGTGGCCTGCTCGGCATAGCCTTCCTGCACCAGAGCCCCATCGTCCTGCAGCGTATAGTATTCCGTCGGCGTTGCGTCGTCCCGGTTTTGGAAAGTCAACGTGAACGCCATCTGCGAATTGGATCGCCCCACATCGTCGACCAAACTCAAGGTGCCGCCGGGCGTATAGGTGAATATCGCATCTTCGAAGCGCGTTTGAGTTCCGTCGCTAGTACCAACGCCGGCCGTATAATCGCGCGTGCGATAATTCATTTCCTGAATCAAGCCGGAAATGGTGGAAAATTCGAAGTCGTTGAAATCGGTATCCGCTTCTTGCAGTTCCGTATTGTCCGCCGGATCGACATATGTAAACCGTCCTTGGAAGGTCGTGCCGTCGGCATTCGTTCCGTTGAGTATGATGATGTCGTTATCCCGCATCGTCTGACCGCCGGTATAGGTGCTGCCTACAAACGAACCGTTGAGTACGAGGGTGGTCGAACTGTTGGAACCTGTCAACGTCGTCGTCCGTCCCATTCGGGAACCATTGCCGTCCAGGAAAGCGATCGTGCTTTCGATCTTTTTCTGCTGCGCGTTCTGAACGTCTTTGACTTGAATAGTAAACTCCCCTTCCCCAAACGTCGAACCCGTTATGGCCGTTACGGAATTGCCGATTTGGCCGCCGCCGGACAAAGCGGAAGCCGAGCCAATAGCGCCCGACCGCGTGACGCCGCTGGTGCTGGTGACCATAGTGCCGCTGCGCAATAGGGAAATGTTGATCGTGGATTGATTGATATACGTTCCTTCGTTGATTAAGAGAAGACGTCCGCGATTGTCGGTCGTCGCGCCGGCGAGAGTGACGGTCGTGCGGTAAGCCGTAGGCACGCTGCCGGTGGAATTTACGCCGAACAGAACCTTTTCCGCATCGTCGATGGCTTTATTAATAGCGCCGATGATCGTCTCTGGACGAGTGGACGTCGCGTTCGCCGATGTGCCCAGCGTCGATGTAGCGGCTAGGGTTACCGACCCGGCAAATGTAGTTACGCCGTCGGCGAGCACCCCTTCGAACGATATGGTATCGTTCGCAAACATAGAAACGCCGTTGAAATAGATGCCCGTGCTGACGGCGTCCGTAGTTTGGATGGCGGCGCCGCCGAAGGAACGGCTCTGATTGAAACTAGCCAACGTGACGGCGATGTCTGTCTGGTTGCGGATTCCCGTGCTCACGATTTGCTTGTCGCCCGCCGTATCGCCCGCCACGATCTGGGCATATCCTTGTTGAGAGAGACGAATATTCAGAAAAGCGGCTCCGCTGTCTAAGGTGCTCGCTACGGGAGAAGCGTCGATCTGAAAACCGTAGTTGGGTTGACCGTCCTTGACGGTGGATTTAATGGAGAAATCGCCGTTGAGAAGATAATTGGAACCGAAGAGAGTGGTATTGGCGATTCGAGTGATTTCGTCAATGCCTTGAAAAATTTCGTCTTGAATGGCGGCGCGCGCCTTGTAGTCGTTTGTGCCCGTGTTCGCCGCTTGTACGGCGAGTTGGCGGATGCGATTCAGCCGGTTCGTCGTTTCTTCCAGGGCCCCTTCCGCCACATTGATGAGGTTAATGCCGTCTTGCGCGTTGGTAACGGCTTGATTCAAGCCTTCCGTTTGCGTACGCAAGCGATTGGCCACGCTCATTCCGGCGGCGTCGTCGCCCGCCCGGTTGATGCGCAAGCCCGAAGAGAGGCGTTCGATGGATTTAGAAAGATTCCCGCCTACGGTATTGACGTTGCGCTGGGCGGTAAGCGCAGATATATTAGTCGCAATTTGAGTGATTGCCATTTTAATCCTCCTTGAGGAATTCGCTCTTAGCATCCGATGCTAAGCATTCCAGTTTTCAGATTGCGGCAACCACTCTGAACGAATACTCTCGACGGCTTCTCGCCACGACCGCATGGGGGGAGAAATAGCCAAGCCTTACCTTCAGGGTTGCCTTGATGTTTTGTTGTCTGGATTGATAGGGGGGTAAAACAGGAGGAATTGCCGCTGTGAATTCCGCATCTTCTCGTCCAAGGTTTCCGAGGCCTTTTATCCGACGGGTCGAGTAGTTTCACCCCTATGCTTTATTCTCTTGACGTTCACCTCCTTTTAATTTTTATACTATTTTTTCCAAGGTATTAACAATGATTCGTATCTACGCGCCGCATGAAACTTCTCGCTTCGCCGGCGTTCGGATTAATTTTTCCGCACCCTACCAAGGTTTCCGAGGCCTTTTTTCCGATGGGTTGGATCGTTTAATCCAATTTTTTCGTCTTTTTTCGACTCAGCGATGCGGTTATCCATCTTCCCGCCTTGCATTCGCCTTTGAACGAATTTTCCGCTTTGTCGTCATAGTTTTCGGCGCCTTGACATAAAACTTGAGACTTTTTTTTCGTTTCGTTCATTAAACCTTTGAAATCTACAGCCACTCCGGAATTTGCCTCCCGGATTTCGGCGTATAATGTCCCCCACAATTTAGACAGGGGATTAAGGTGGAAAATCGGTTTGCCGAGAGTAGGCAAGGAGGTTTTCCGAAATGAAGAGAATTCAAAAGAAATACGATGGAGTTTTTAAGACGAAAGTGGTTTTCGAAGCGATCCGAGGGGAGAATAGTCTGGGAGAAATAGCCACCCAATATGGAGTTCATCCCAACCAGATCGCCCATTGGAGAAAGAAAGCCCTCAACGAGTTGCCACTCATCTTGAGCCGGAAGGGGGAGAGGAACCAGGAAGAAAAAGCCGGACTCATCGATGAATTGTACCGGCAAATCGGTCAGTTGAAGGTGGAACTGGACTGGTTGAAAAAAAAATCGCAAGGATGCGGTTGACTTGTAGAGTATTATATATTTATGACTTTTGAGGGGGGAACTTCGGACTAGGAACGAAACGAATGGATATTGATTATTGTTCCAAAGCTTCCTGGATTTTTTGCAAAAGGCTTTCCGAACTAAAGGGTTTTTGCAAGAATGGAAAGCGGCCTTTCAGGATGCCATTATTCGTAACGGATTTATCCGTATAGCCGGACATATAAAGCACCTTCATATCCGGCCGAAGGTAGGTAAGGCGTTCCGATAATTCGCGTCCGTTCATTTCCGGCATGATAATATCCGTAACAAGAAGATGAATACGCCCTTGGAACTGTAGAGAAAGATTGAGGGCTTCCAATCCGCTGCGCGCCGAAATCGTTTTGTATCCGCTGTATTCCAAAATTTGGATGACGATCTCCCGCACCGAGTCTTCGTCTTCGACCACGAGCACGGTTTCTCCCGCCCCTTGGAGGGAAGATAATTGGCTGGACTCCTTCTCTAACGGAGTTTCTTCCGATCGGGGAAAGTAGATTTTGAAGGTGGTTCCAACATTCAATTCGCTATAGACCCAGATGCTTCCGCCGCTCTGTTTCACGACGCCGTAGACCGTTGAAAGCCCTAAACCCGTACCTTTGCCCATTTCCTTTGTCGTGAAGAAGGGATCGAATATCTTATCCATCGTCGCCTGGTTCATGCCGCAGCCGTTATCCGAAACCGCTAACATCACAAAAGGACCGGGCGAAATCTCGATATGCTTCGAAGCGTATTCCTTATCTAGGATGATATTCGTCGTTTCGATCGTGAGCTTCCCCCCCTCCGGCATCGCATCGCGAGCATTCACGGCCAAGTTCATGACAATCTGCTCGATCTGTACGGGATCGGCCTTGATGCGCCATAGCGAATCGGATAGAACCGTCGCCAGTTCGATATCCTCTCCAATCAGGCGGATCAGCATTTTTTTCATATTTTCGATGAGATAATTCAAATCGATCATTTCATACTTAAACGCCTGCTTGCGGCTGAAAGCGAGAAGCTGGTAAGTAAGTTCCGAAGCTCGAAGGCCAGCTTCGTGGATTCCTTGGATATGGTTCCATAGCGGATCGTCTTGGCGAAGTTGAAACATAGCGAGTTCGGAATAGCCGTTGATTACCGTAAGAATGTTGTTGAAATCGTGAGCTACGCCTCCCGCCAGCCGTCCTATCGCTTCCATTCTTTGGGCATGCATGAACTGGGCTTCGAACGCTTTTTGCTCCGTAACGTCTTTAAGAAAACAGAGAGCGGCGGGACGTTCCCTCCAAAGGATCATGGCCAGAGAGAGTTGAACCCATACATCCTCGCCCGATCGGTTTTGAATTTTAAAGGGGGGAGCGATGGATGGTTTTTCGCCATGAAGGCATTTTTCGATTTTATCCAAAACGAAGGATTGGTCGTCAGGAAGAAGCAGATTGGCGAAGACCATATTCGTCAGTTCTTGCTTTGATCGCCCAGATAACTCTTGGGTCTTGCGGTTAGGAAACTCGATCTTTCCATCCTGAACGATGAAGATCGCTTCCTCGGCGTTTTCCACCAGCAGGCGATATTGTTCTTCCGATTTTCTCAGCGCCTCCTCCGCTTCCAAACGCTTTCGTTCTTGCGCGTCTCTTTGCAATCTCGCGTTGAGGATGGGCGAAATAAAGGCGGCGATAGTCTCCAGTAAATCCTTATCTTCCTCGGTATAACTTGTTTCCTTATTGGCAAGAGAAAGCAAGCCGATCGTCTTTTGGCCAAAAAAGATTGGCGATGTAAGGAAATGATCGATGCGGATATGTCCCTCCGGCGTATGAAAGGGGCCGTCCGAATAAAAACTCGTTTTCTCTCGGATGGCGCGGCCCCAAAGGCTGCCGCCCCAAGTTTCCGGCGGAAAGACGAGAGATTTATCGGGTACTTGACACTGTTCCCAGATATTTCTAGTCAGACTGGGCATGATCAGGTCCCCATTTTCGCCTATGAAGCCAAAAATGCCGAATGGGCTTTTCATAACGCGAAGAACCACATCCAAAACGCATCCGTACATCTCTTCATCCGGGATGGTGAGGAAAACGTTAGCAATCTCGTTGAGGATCGTCTTTCTCTTCTCGGACCGCCTCAAGGCTTCGTCCGCGCGCTTTCGTTCGGTGATATCTACCATGACGGCGACATTGCCGGTGATGCGGCCCTCGGCGTCGTGCAAGGGCGAGGCGTAGATGCTGTAATCGATGGGAGAGCCGTCGCGTTTTCGGCGTTTGACTTCCACGCCATTCAAGGTCTTGCCCTCCCGCATCCTTTTTCGAAATTGCGCGAATTCTTCTTTTTTTTCAATGGGTACGCTGGGGAGCGGGCGGCCCATGACTTCCTGAGCGCTCCAGCCCAACATTCTCTCCGCCGCTGGATTCCAAACCGAGTGCACATTTCCGTCCAGGTCCAATCCGATAATCGCCGTCGGCGCGGCGTCGATGATAGCCCGAAGCAGATCGTTGGATCGCTGCAATTCCTTTTCCGCCTGCTTGCGTCCGGCGCGCGTGCGCAAGGCGGCGATGCCGAATGTCAAGTCATCCGCCAATTCCCCCATAAACCGGATTTCGTCCGGCGTGATCGCATTGACTTCCGCGGAATAAATCAGGAGGACGCCGAAGACATTGGCGCATTCGTCCTTCAGCGGGAGGGCGAGACTGGAGCGATAGCCGCACTGCAGGGCGTTTTCGCGCCGAGGCGCCATGAGCGCGTCCGTTTCGATATCCTGAACGTAGATTATTTTGCCGCTCCGGATGGCGATTCCGGCAGGTCCCCGGCCTCGTTCCGAGTCTTCCGACCAACTCAGTTTGGCGCTGGAGATATATTCGCTGCCGACGCCTGCCCAGGCGGCGGGACGGATGGTCTTGGCTTCGTCTTGTTCGGCGTATCCCACCCAGGCCATGCGGTAACCGGCTTCGTCGCAAATGATCCGGCAGACTTCGTCGAGCAGCGTTTGTTCGTCAACAGCCCGCATCAAGACTTGGTTGCATTGGCTAATGGCCCGCAGTTCACGATTGAGGCGGCGCAGCGTCTCCTCCGCCCGTTTTTCGTCCTCCAAAAGACTCAACAAAGCGCGGCGCGATTGTTCCGATTTTTCGAGCAGCGCTTTAATTTGCATTTCGCTCTCGCGCAACCGTACGTTCGCGTTCCGCCATTCCTCTGTGCGTTCAGCGACGCGTTCTTCCAGGGCTTCGTTGGCCAAACGCAGCGCTTCCTCCGCTTTTTGGCGCACCGCTGCTTCCTTCTCGAGTTCGTCGTAGGCTTTTTGAAGCCGCGTGCGCCCTAGAATCTCGTTTTTCAGAACCAGGGCGGCATAACAGAAGAAGATGGGCAAAGGCTGGCCCAACTCCCGCATCGCGATATGCAGACTCTCCATTTTGAACACGCCAATCAGTTCGGTACCCACAAGCAGAGGAATAGCCCACGTGTAAGCCTTCGTGAACTCGGGCGTCATCATCTTGGTATCGCTGAAAGCATGTTCGTATTCGATCGGTTCGCGCGTCTCAAAAGCCTTGATTACGAGGTCGTCGATAATCGTATCGATCTTCTGTCTGTCGCCGTTAATATCCGCATAATAAATGTCATTATCGATCTTGTAGTACAGTATGAGATTGACGCCGCCGATGACGTCGCCGACGGCGTTTAAAATATTCTCAACGAGATTTTCGAGACCGGAGACGGCGCTTATTTTGTTCATCATGTGAACGATCAACTGGAGGTGCGATTTGTCGGCGGCGAGTTTCTTCACCCGCTCCTCTAGGTTGGCGTACTCCGCCTTGGATATTGTTATCATTTCAGCCATAGCGCCGCTCTCAGTTCTCGTAACGGCCGAATTCGTAAGCCGATTCGAGCATTGTCCGGATATTCTCCTCAGGGATGCTATAAGGCATTAAACCGGTTCCAAAGAGGAATTTTCCTCCCGCCATTCCGGCGTCCATCATCCTCTTTACTTCATCCCTAATCTCATCCTTCGTCCAATCGATGAGTTTAATATCGTTAATGACTCCGCAGGCGAGTCCCCTTCCGGCGATGATCTCTTTGCTCTTTCGAATATCGTCGAGCGGACTCAGGTAGTAGGCCTCGATACCCGTCCGTTCGAGCACAATGTCAATCACCGGACTGAATCGCGACATACCGCAATAATAGACTAAACCATGCGTTCCGGCCGCCGCAATATCCTTTTCGATCCAGGGAAGCGATTGTTCCATAAAGTATTTCATCGGGACAATGTCGGTAGAACCGAAGGGATTGGAATAAATAAGAACATCGGCCCCGGCCTTTCGATAAGCGAGTATTTCCTTCGCGAAAAACTCGTGGCACTTGGCTAAAAGCTCGTTGCGTTCGGGGGCTGGACCCAAAAAGAGCAGTTCCATCCATTTATCCATTCCCATCAGGAGCGCAGGCAGCGTCATGGTGGCGGTAATGTATGCGCAGATCGGATATTGGCCGCCCGCTTTGTCCCGCAGGATGCGCAGGCATTTCAATCCTTCCTCGAAGGCGGGATGCGTTGAAACGTCTTCGGGAATCTTCAGCCGTCGAATGTCGTCCCAAGACTTGATGACGAAATCTTCGACGATGGGCGGACCGTCCTTCGCGAAAACGATTTTTTGACAACCCAGCAATTCCGCTTCTTTTCCCACGTAGAACAGACTCCACAGGTTGTCATGCCCATACTTTTCGCGCATTTTAAGTTGCGCTTCGGCGACGTATTCGCCATGCGAATAGTACTCTTGGAGGGAGATGCCGAGTTCCTTCGCGCCCTGATCAAGCAGGTTGCAAAATACAGGTATGCGATCGGAAACGGATCCGTTTATCGCCGCTGCGAGTCTATCCATACCCGTAATCATTTCAGCGCCTCCTGGATCAGTTCGGCGATGACTTTCCCCGCCGCGATGCCATCCTCCGCCCAGGCGTCGGCTTGCACGGCCTTGTAAAGTAGATGGTCGAATCGGAAGGGAGCGCCGCCGACGACGATCTTGATCTTGTCCTCCAGTTTTCGCTCCTTTAAGATTTGCCGTACTTTGAGACAGCCGTTCTCTCCCCTGGCGGTATGAACCAGCATGGATGAAATTCCGATAATCGGAGCGCGGTTCGCCGCCGCCTCGTCTACGAACCGTTCCGGCGCCACGTTTACGCCGAGATCGATGGATTCGATCATGCGGGCTTTGAGGCAGCCTACGACGATTCTTTTTCCCAGCGAGTGCAAGTCGCCCTGCGAGGTTCCGATAACGATGCGGCCGACGATAGCCGGCGATTCCTTGAATTGGGGAAGCATTTCTTCCGTCACTTCCGCCGCGATTTGGGAGATCATAAAGTGCTGAGCCAGGCTTAACTCGCATTTCCCGCTAATGGCTCCGATCGTATGCTCGATAGCGGGTACGACAACCTGGAACACGATCTCTTCCGGGGAGACGCCGCCGTCCACCGCATCGCGAACGATTTTGAGCGCCTTGTCTCGATCCGTGTCGAACACGGCTTCGTTGTACGCCGCGATCAGCTGTTCTAACTCCATGCCGATCATTTTCGTTCTCCCCTATCCATTAGCGCGGATTGACTAAAGAATCCTTCGCACGCTCTTTTTTTAATTTTGCCGCCGCCGGACGGACGATTATTCCGCTGCGCTGGCATAACGGACAGGCTCGCCCAACCGCGTCATCAATTCGTTGACTTCTCGCTTCAGGTCTTGAACTCGATCTTCCCGGTTCAACGTAACATCATGCCAACGTTGAAGCTCGTCGAGTTGCATCCGGATTCTCTCTTCCGCCCGTTTGCGTTCGACGATATCCCAGGAAAGGTCGCCCAGAGTCGATACGATTTCGATATCATTTTCATTATACAGGACAGATTTATTGCCCACGCCTATAATCGCCGTAATCGAATCGCCGCGGAAAATCGGTACAACAAGCTCTCTCGTTACCGGAGCATGACCTTCCGGCATCCCTTTGCGATGCGGCAAGGCGGCGTAATCGTTGTGAATGACGGGACGGCGTTCATGGACGCAATCCACCCATACTCCCGCTTGGGAAATATGGTAATGGCTGCCCTTTCCCGCCGCCGTACACATGTTTTTGAGCGTATTCGTCGACCAACTCTGCAAGGAGAGCGTTTGTTGATCGGATTCGAGAAAATGATAGAATCCGATCGAACTTTCCGTCAGCGCTTCCATTTCGTCCAAAGCCGCCGTCAGCAATTCGTCCATCGCGTGAGATGGGGCGAACTCCAACAGCCGCAGACGCGCTTGCATGATATTCTGAGCACGCTTGGATTCGGTGATGTCGCGCAGGATGCTTCGGTAGGCGACAACCTCTCCCTTTTCGTCTTTCTGGGCGGTTAAAGAGCATTGAACAATGATTTTGTCGCCGTTCTTTTTCTTGAAGCCGATCTCGTATTCGGCGAAGCCCTGCGCATCGGCTATGGAAAGCACTCGCTGCCTGTCTAAGGGACTCTTATAGACATCCTTCGATAAATCCAGGCGCTGCACCTCCTCTTTCGAGCTGTAGCCGAACATGGAGACGCCCTTCTTGTTCACGTCGAGGATTTTTCCTTCGGGGGAAGTGATAAAGAGTCCGTCGAAGGAATCCTCGAAAAGCGAGCGATATTTCTTTTCGCTTTCCATCAAGTTGCGATGCGACAACAGACTGGTTAAGCCGTCGGTTATCCGCCTGCCGATCTCCTGGAATAGAATTTCTTCATCCGGCGTCCAAATACGTTGGTATGAGCATTGGTGCAAGACGAACATATAAGGTTTGTCGATCTTGGGGTAAATCGCCATCGCGATCTGAGACTGGATATGAAACTGTTCGATTATCTCCGCCGGCAAAGAATGTTCATAGGGTGGGCCGAATTTTACGGGAACGTTTGAGGCTAGCAAGGTTCGGAATACGTTGGCGGCATCTGCGTTCATTGGAATATCCATCCCCAAGGCGAACAGACCGGGATATTCCTTCCGTGTGCGTTCCATCGGCGCCCGCCATGAAGCGGCTTCCGGATCGCAGGGATAAACCAGACTCGCCCGATCGCAATCGAGAATGGATAGCGCCTCGTCGAGAACGTCGCTCATCATCCGTTCGAGGTCATTGACGCCCTGGATAGCTCTGTTGATTCGGTCCATGTTTTCAAAGAAATGAAGATAAGCCGAACGTTCTTGTTCCGCGCGTTTGCGGTCGGCGATGTCTCGCGCCAATCCTAGGTTGTAGCCCTGACCGTCGTATTCAAAATAGTTAACGCTCATTTCGACGGGGATAAGGCGGCTATCCTTCGTTTTGTGGCGAGTTTCGAAGGTTATCGAATGCCGAGTCTTGAGTTGTTTCCAATGGTCTCTCCAGCGTTCCATGGGATAATCGGGATCGATATCCGGTACGCTTAAGCCGAGCAGCTCATCGCGCTCGTATCCCAGGACTTGGCAAGCATTTTCGTTTACATAGATAAAACGAGCGTCTTCCTTGACGAGAAAGGCCGCTTCGCACACATGGTCGAGAGCGAAGTTCAGCAACATGAGCCTTTCTTCCGCTTGTTTGCGTTCTGTAATGTCGATGATGGAAACCAGTACTTTGGACAGCGTTTGTTCGTGGCCCGGACAAACGGCGAAATATATCGTTACTTGCTTTGGCTTGCCGCTTAATGTCCGAATAACGGCGTCGCTTGCCATCTCCTTTCGCCCGTTCCAAAGAGCAATCAGTTCGGATCGAAATGTCTTATAGGATTCGGGCGTAAAAGTCCTAATCAGTCCCTTGAACAATTCCTCTTTGCAAGCCGCTTCATGCATCTCCAAGGCGGCCTGATTTACATTGGTAATCCGCACCAACTCGGCGCATTGCTTCGTTGCGTCGGGATGCTGTTCCAAATATGTTTCAAGATGGTCTACGCCCATATCTTTCAGACCGTCGAGCACTCCTTTGACGGCGGAAAAATCTTCCTCCCAAATCGGAATGGGCGAATTCTCGAATAGGGCGCGAAACCTCTCTTCACTGATTCTGACCGCCTTCTCCGATTGCTGGCGCAAGATGGCCGCGCCGACGCCGTCCGCTACGGCCTGCAGCAAGTTTATGTCCTCCTCCCGCCAAGCGCGCACCGTCTCGCAGTCGTCGAAGCCGATGAGTCCCCAAAATTCGTTTCCGCAATAAATAGGGAGAATCAGAAGGGAGAGGATGTTTTGCGCTTCCAGAATTTCGCATTCCAAACCTTGCATATCGGCCACGATGCGCGCAAAGGGCCGCCGCGTCTGCAAAACGGATAACAACGTCGGCGCGCCCTCCCGGTAGGGGAGATGCTGCAAGGAGGGATTGCCGATCTGCGGGGGAATGTTTTCGGCGACGGCTTCGTGGATTTGAGTCATGCAAAGCCCCGCGTCTGGATCGTCCTCGTTCCGGAAGATATAAGCGCGGCTGACGTTGACGGCCAGGCGCAGGATATTCAAAATACGCGGCAATTGCTCGTCCACCTCCTGGGATTTCACTAGGAGGCTCATGCTCTCCGCCGCCGCCCGCTCGTAATCGAGTCTCTCAAGCAGCGTATCTTGCGCCCGTTGAATTTCCGTGACGTCCTTACCATTAACCACGATTCCCGATATGACTCCGTATTCGTCTTTGTAAGGGGAATAGGTCATTTCCATGAGCCGGCGTCCTAAAACCGGGTATTGAAACCAGGATCGATATTGAATCGTTTCGCCCTTTAGGCATCGGTCGAGTTTTTCTTTGACGGTCTCCCTGAAAACCTTCTCTCCCAAAATCTCCGCGACGGTGCGCCCGACAATCTCCTCGCGTTTTTTTTGGTGAAATCTTAAATAGGAATCGTTGACTACGCGGTAGGTATATTGCTTATCAACGAGGGAAATAATATCGTTGGTGGAAGATACGATGTTTTGATAAATCCTGAGATCTTCTTCCTTTCTTTTTCTATTCGTAATATCGAAAGCGGCGCCGATGAGCCGGATGATTTTTTCCGATTCTCCACGTTGAGGAGAAAGTTGGATCGTCCACCATGTTTCTTTGCCGTCGATAACGCGCTTCTCTTCATAACAATAGGGATGGCCGCTCTTGACGCAATGCTTATAATTCGCTCGCGCCGTCTCCGCCATTTCATCGGAAAAGGCAGGGATATCTTCGGGCCGCTTTCCAATGATTTCTTGTTTCGATAAACTGAGCGCCTTCTCTAAAGCTGGATTGATTTCCTCGTAAATAAAATCGCCGTTGTCAACGACGTTGACGAGGAATATAGGCGTTTCGATTTGTTCGAAAAGATCATCGAAGACTTCGTCTCTTCCCATGAATCGCCTCCCGCTGAAGCGTCTACAATCCTACAATAATCAAAACATATTTTTAAAAATTGGATCGAATGAAAGAAGGCATATTACTATTAAGCAAATCAATCTCCTATCCTTAGAGTATACATTTTAAGAAATTCCGTGGATTTTTGTTCGTTCGGCAAGGAGTCCATGATTAAAAACGGCGGCGGCTTTTGGATTCGATGGGCATCCAATACTAAGGATATCCAGCCCTATTCGAAAATCTTCCTACACTCTCTATTATATTCCAATTTCTCTGATCTGCATAACGAGTACAATTCCAATATTCATTGAAGACGGATGCGCTTAGCGATTCTCTCTTAAAAGAAAACGGAGGAAATATGCGCAAGACAATAAGAATGAATATGGATGATCGTCAATGGGGCGAGTAATAATGACGAACGGCTAAATTCAAAGCCTTCGGCGCTTTGTCGAAACCTATTGCGAACCGCGATGGATGATTCTCGATAGCAAGGATTTTTCGCAGTGGGAAAAGGAAAAAAAGAAGATAGTTGGAAAATGGTTTAAGGAATAATTAACAGTATTAAGAAGTCATGCAAGCGTTGGTTGACTTCCCTTTGATATTGCTAGAAGAATAGCGGCGCATTTGAAAAAAAGCCTCTTCCGTCAATGTCGCTATGGGGCCGTCGCCGAATGGACGACCGGGATGGGTCCCATGCGGTCCAGTTTATCCAATTCCTTGTAAAAATCGGGAAACATGTCGGCGGCGATCAGGTCGTCGCCGCTGCGGACGCCGTCCGGACCTAAGCTGCGCAAATCCATCTTGCCTTTGGCGTCAAGAGAGTAGGCCAGTTTTCTGCCCCAAGGGTCGAGGAAGAGTTTATCGGATTCCGCGTAAGGTCCATCCCATCCTCCCGTGGCTTCCAGTACGTTAGGTTTGGCGGCCAACGCTTCCAGATTGTTGGAGGATGAGGGAAACGCTCCAACGTGCAAGCGGTAGACTTGCAGCACCAAAACGAGATAGAGCATCTGTTCTTTGAACGTGCACGAGCGGTCGCTGATCGTCACCCGATGTTTTTCCGCGGCGTCCGCGCCGGGTTTTTCTTCTTTGGCGCAGGAAAAAGATAGGAGGAGGATCGATCCGATAAGAAGAGCAAAGGCGATTTGCTTCATCGTCATTCCTTGGATTTTCCATTGGCTAGAGCGCCGCCGGGCGCGAAAGAGTCGAATTTCGCTTCTCGAACGATATCCTCCAATTCCTTATGGGCTTCCTCGTTCATGCCATTGCGCAACAGGGAAAGGGCGCGGGACGATACCATTCGTTCGAATATCAAATGCCGCTGCTGGAGCGAAGAAAATTCCGCTAACACTTTGGGCCTTAGCATGGCCATCAGTTCCAGGAAGCGTCCGTATTCCTCTCCGTAGGCCATCTCGATCTCCTGCCGGATGCTGGAGGCCAACGCTGGGCTGATTCCCGAGGTGGAAACGGATATGGATAGCGGCCCCCGGTCTACCGCTGTGGGAGTGATGAACGTTCCCTCGTCTGGAGCATCCACGACATTGCACAATATCCCTTTTTCCCGGCATAGGATTGCGATTTTCTCGTTCACCTCGCGTTGGTCCGTGGCCGCAATGGCGATGAATACGCCGTCGAGGTCTTTCGGTTGAAACTCGCGCTGCTTCCAGACGAATTCTTTCTGGAAGGCCATATACTCCAAGACGGGATCCAACTTGGGACTGACGAGGGTGACGTCCGCCTTGTTTTCGATTAGAGAGGCGGCTTTTCTTCGAGCCACATCTCCCCCGCCAATGACGACGCACGGTTTACTTGTGATATTCAGGCAGATTTGAAAATATCGTTGATAGACAGGTTCTTCCACTTTCATAAATACACTTCCCCTCCTACACAAACGCAAATAATTCGAATCCCTGAACGCCGTTCGAAACCATACGGCGCTATCGTTACGATAATACAGACCCGCATGAGATGAAAGCGCGCATTCCCGATTTTATTTCGCTTTGGCGTCATCGATCTAAAAATAGTACATATATTATATTACCCTAAATGAAATTTTAGAATAAGGATAATCATTCCTGTTTTTTTCCATTTTAAAAGGAATTCGCCGAGATGCCAATGATAAGAACGAATTCCGCCGTTATAGTCTTATTCGTCCTTCCCTCCTTGCTTTTCTACTATGGCAGCGCCGAAAGGCTCCATATCCGGGATGGGTATGGATGTTCCGGGAAATGTCGCTTCCGTCGAGAAGGCTTCTTTTGATAAATTCAACAAGATATTCATGGTTTTTCCGCCGTCGAGGAGATGAACGAGCGCAAGGCCGTACCCAACAGGACGGACGAAGGAGCGCGTTTCCGGGCCGGCGAATGTGATCCAAAAATGCTCGCCGCTGAATGGCGACCGCAGCAGAAGATCATCCCCCGAACTCTCGATCGCAGAAGATGATTCCTGCGGCAGTAGAATGCGAGCCTCTGAGTCTTGAAAAGTAATTAAGTTACCCTGCCGGCCATTGGCTTTCGCGCAAATGGGCAGCTGCATCGACAGTTCCAGCGACGCCCGGTCCGCTTTCTGATAATAAACGATAATCGTAGCGTCTTGCGAGAAGACGTATCCTGTAACCAAATCGCCCTGCGGCGTTATCAGAACGTCAATACCTTCCGTAACCGGCGTGATTTTGCAGGGTCCCGGCGCGGAAAGCGCGCTATCCATCACATGCGAATCGTAGCCGAATCCTCGCGCCCGCGATTGCGCCGATAGGGAAGGGTAGATCAAGGGCGGCTGCCCCTTGTACGACCAAGCCTGCATTCCGTTCCACGGCGATTTCCCGATCAAGTTGACGGCGGTTTGGTAATTCTTCCCAACGAGATAACGCAAACTGCGTTCGCCGCGTACCAGCTGTGCGTAGGGAGCATATGGAATCGCTTTCAGCGTCTCCTGGCGTCGAAGGTATAGCGCCCCGCGCAGAAAATATCCGCCGCCACGGCGCATCGTGAAACCGCTGGGGCGCTCCATCAGCGCTTCCAGCCAGCGCGAGGCGATTTGCGCCAATTCCGGTTCTCTCGCGGAGTAAAAGCTCAGCGCCCCCAGCATTCCAGCCGTCAAGGCTCCATCCGCTCCCAACGGATCCCTTCCAATTTCCGCCAGCGGAACGCCCCGCGGCGAAAACAACCGCGCATACCAGCGCAGGCCTGTAATAAGTTTCTCGTCCGTCTTTGCGTCGCCGCTCATCAACCGATACAGAAACAAACTCTGCAAAAAATCGGCGGCGTCGTCCAGATTCATATCGTAAAGCGCAGCGGGTTCGCCTTCCTCGCCTAGCGCGGATTCAAGCCACGCCCAAGCATTTTTCGCTGCCTCCAAGTACTTTCGATCGCCCGTATAGGCGTATCCCAACGCCAAGGTTCCACACCCTATCATCCCCCGATAGGAAACCGACCGCTCTTGATGATCCAGCAGAAATTGCAGCCCTTTTTCCAGCATCGACCGGTATGTCTTTCGTTTCTTCGCTTCCAGCCCTGTTTCCGTCATAGCCAACGCCGAAAGCAGCGATTCGTAACACTCGGCGATTTCATAATTCTCTATACGCCCTCCGTCTTGGTTCGGAGGCGCCAAAAGTCCCCCCATTGGCGTTTGCCGCGCCTCGAATCCTTCGAAGATGGTTTCGATCAATGGAATCAACTGCGCGTCGCGGTAATATTTCGAATCCGGCAGCGAATAGGCGCAACCCAGCGTCCCCGCCAAGTCGGCCGTCCACCGTAGAACATCCGACGCAATTGATTTGGATTCCTCTAATCCTTTTGGTTCTAACAATTCGGAGAACGATTTTTCATCCTTGACGGCGTTTGTTTTTCCTTCGGTCATCCCGTCGGCGCCATCCTCGACATTCTTCAAAGCCGCCGCAACATCCCGATCCAGCATGGCCGCGAATAACTCGGCTAGTTTGGTTTTCTGCGGTTGAATCAAAATAGGCGAGGCCGGACTCGCATTCTCATAGGCGAACGAATAGGGAATGGGCAAAACGACGAGTAGCAGAAATAAACGAGGATAAAATCGATTCACGATCGAACTCCCAGTATTTTATAATGATGAACTATAGACGATTTTTTTTAAAAAAAACGTTTTCAATTCATGGATTCGAACGTCTTCTATAGTTCTTTATCGGAACATTTGATAGATCGTCTAAAATTCGATCTCCAAATTTCCTTTTGAGGTATAATAATGGAATGTGGATGCATCGCTCGAATAGGGAGAAACCGCCAATGAAAACCGCCGAAGAAATCATTCTGGAATTTAAAGAACTTCCTCCGGAAGAATGGCAAAAAGTCGTGGAGTACGTTGAAGCCGCAAAAGAGAATGTTTTTCCAATCACTCATTATTCTCCGGAAGATATGGCGGACATCGAACATGATTTGGAAGAAGCCAAGCGGGGAGAAAATGTAGTAGGCCCCTTTACAGGCGAAGAGGCGAACGAGTACCTGCGAAAACTAATGAGAAACGCATAGATGGAAATTTTTTATCACAAAAAGTTTCTCAAAGCCTTTTTGAAACTAACCCTAAAACAACAAGAAAAAGTTGATGACGCGATTGCTCTTTTTCGGCGGGATCCGCATGATCCAGCGCTTTTTAACCATGCTCTTCACGGTAAAGAGCAAGGAAAACGCGCCATTTCCGCTGGCGGAGATTTGCGATTGATTTTTGAAGAAGAAGACGATTATCGCAGAGTCATCTTCGTTCGCGTTGGAACCCACAGCCAGGTTTACAAGTAAATCCCTTAACCTGGAGAAAAATACTCGATGCGTTTGAAATTTTTCGGGTTTTTCCTATTATAATGGATGGCGTATGTTACTTCCTAATATGGAGAATACGTATATGAAAACCGCCGAAGAAGTAATCGAAATCCTTCAAGAACTGCCCCCTGAAGAGCGGCGAAAAGTCGCTGAGTATCTGTATGAAAGCGAAGAAGAATTTCTGGAGGAAAATTACTCGCCGGAAGACATGGCCAAAATCGAACACGATTTGGAAGAAGCCAAACAGGGGATTAATGTAATCGGACCTTTTTATACGACGGAAGAACTTTTATCTCACCTTGACAGTATACAACCCGAATGATGCGGATCGAACTTCATAGAAATTTCGAGAAAGCGTTCGCAAAACTTAATCCTAAACAAAGGCAACGCGTCAAAGAAACCCTTGATCTTTTCCGCCGTAATCCTTACGATCCCCAACTCAAGAATCATTCCTTGCATGGCTGTCTAAAAGGCGAACGCTCAATTTCCGCAGGCGGGGATTTGCGATTGATTTTCGAAGAAGAAGACGATTATCGGAAAGTCGTCTTCGTTCGCGTTGGAACCCACAACCAAATTTATGAGTAAAAAACTTTCTTTTCCTGCTATGGTTCTTATGTCGTGTTCCCTGTTTCAAGTATTATAATGAAGTATGAACGCATCGCCTAAACATGGAGGACGCGCCGATGAAAACCGCTGAAGAGGTTATCGCCATCATCCAGGAACTGCCCCCCGAAGAACGGCAAAAAGTCGCCGAGTACCTGAACGAAAGCGAAGAAGAATTTCTAGAGGAAAATTACTCTCCGGAAGATATCGCCTTGCTCGACCGGCTTCAAGATGAAGCCGAAAGAGGGATTAACGTAGAAGAATTCGCTTCGATGGAAGAAGCGATTAAGTCTCTTGGTTTAACTTAAGAAGGCATGCAATGACGGTTATTTTTCACCGGAATTTTAGAAAAGGTTTGAAGAATTTATCCTCCAACCAAAAAAAGCGCATAGGTGAAATGTTACGGATATTCAAAAACAATCCCTTCGATCACCAACTCGGAAACCATGCTCTGCACGGCAAACAAAAGGGAAGACGAGCCATTTCCGCCGGGGGAGATTTACGTCTCGTTTTTATTGAAATCAACAACTACGAACGGGTTCGTTTTCTTGCTGTTGGAACCCATAACCAGGTTTACGAGTAAATCCCTCCTCCCTCGATGATTTAGCGAAATTCTTTTGACTAATCGTATTTTTTTTCGTACTATATGAGGCGTTTTTGCGGCGCAACGGTTGAGTGCGATGAATTCGTCCGTTTTTTGTCAACGTACGGAGAGATCTTGATAAGGAACCTGGAGAAATACGATGTTTCAAATTACGAAAAATGAACATGGCGACGTAATTGAGATTTCCATGCGCGGGATTTTGGATATGGACGGAGCGCGGGATTTGAAGTTTTTCCTGGAAGAAATCCTGCTGGAAAAAAAAGCGAAGTTCATTCTCAATTTCCGCCGGGTGGAAAAAATTAACTATTCCAATCTGCAAATGATCGCAGCGCCCATCCAAAACTTGATGGCCACGGGGACGGTCGTACTTAGCGGCGTATCGGACACTGTGGCGAAAGTATTGAAAACGACGCCCTATTACCAACGCCTTAAATCATACGCCAATAAAGACGAGGCTTTGGAAGCCCTCGCGGAAATATAAACGATGAATGATGAATAATGAGTGATGAATGGACAACGTCTTTTTTTATCGAAAAAAAATTGAGGAGATAATTATGAAACGAACAGGCGTAATTACGTTCAAAGGCAATCCTATGACGTTGGCGGGGCCGGAGTTGAAAACGGGAGATAAAGCTCCCGATTTCACCGTTTTGGATAACGGCTTGCAGCCGGTGAAACTATCCGATTTTCTTGGGAACGTGACGATGATTTCCGCCGTTCCTTCGCTGGATACGCCCGTCTGCGAATTGCAAACCAAGCGCTTCAACGAAGAAGCGGCCAAACTGAACACGAAAGTATTAACCATTAGTATGGACCTGCCTTTCGCCCAAAAGCGATTTTGCAGTTCCTTCTCCGTAAACAATGTCGCTTGTCTATCGGATTACAAAGATCATTCGTTCGCCAACGCTTTTGGACTGCTAATCGACGAATTGGGACTTATTGCGCGGGCGGTTTTCGTAATCGATAAAGAGGGGAAAATCGCTTATCAGGAGATCGTACAGGAAGTGACGGAACATCCGAACTACGAAAAAGCCATTGCGGCGGCGAAAGAAGCAGGGGCGTAATACGGAAGGGATTTATAACGTCGAAACAGCCGGAACGCATCCCCGCTCCGGCTGTTTTTCTTTGCCATGGCGTATGGCGAATCGAGCGAGTTCCGCTGAAGGGCTAAATAATCTCCTCTTTCTCCGCATCCCAGCGCGTTTGGCGCTTTTCCTTGAGGGATGTTACGGACATCACCAGCGTCGCCGCTTCGATGAAGGCTTCGTCCTCGTTGCATTTAGTTTTCTTGCGGCTGCGGACGCCATTAAAGAAATCTTCCATATGGTTGGGAAGTTGCGGCGTTTTGGAGGGATCGTATCTCAAAAAAGGCTTGTCCGTTTTGACTTCGCCCGATTCGATCTTGGCGGCATATTTCGAAGTTTTGGGATCGGCGGTTACTTCGAAATTCTCCACGGATTGGGCGATGGAATCGAAGCGCAGCATCGCCTCCTTGCCCCGGAATTCCGGCGGTTGGACGATGGCGGTGTTCATACTGCAATCGAAGGTTACGGTGCAGTTTTTCTTCTCGTAGGTATAGATCGTGTTCCAGGTATCGGGCACTTCGCGTCCGTCATGCAGCATGGCGTTGAAGCCCGAACAGACGCAGGCGTCGGGGATGCCTAGTTTCAAAACCCATTGCACGAAATCGACTTCATGGGAGAGCAAATCGCCCGCCACGCCGGTTCCATAATTCCAATAACAGCGCCAATGCCAGAAATGTTCCATGTTGAAGGGCTCTTTCGGCGCCGGTCCCAGCCAACGATCCCAATCCAACTCTTTAATGACTTCTTTGGGATCGGGGCGTTCGTAGTAATCGTACCAGCCATACCAACGCCAGATATTCTTCCCCAACGGATTATTTTCGAAGCGGCCAGTGCGCACTAAACTGACGGGGCCGATGACGCCTTCTTCGATCAACTGGGCCGCTTGCGCGCCCGCCGTCTGGGCGCGGCTTTGGTGGCCGAGTTGCATGATGATGTTATTCTCTTTGACGGCGGCGCGCATGGCCTTGGCTTCCTCGATCGTGCGCGTCCAGCCTTTCTCGATGTAAACGTCTTTTTTCGCCTTGGCGGCGTCGATCAGCATGGGGGAATGCCAATGGTCGGGAGTGGCGATGACGACGGCGTCGACGCGAGGATCGGCAAGCAGGTCTTGATGATCTTCATACGTTTTTACTTCGGGATTCAGGCTGCGTTCGACGCCTTTTTGCATGTGCGGCTTATAAACGTCGCAAACGGCGACGACCTTGGTTCCTTGGACGCCGCCGCCCATTTGCCGTCCCGCCACTTCCGTAATCAACGTTCCGCCGCGAACGCCCAGGCCGATATGGCCGACGCCGATGAGATCGTTCGGCGATTTGGCGGCGAGAACCGCCGGCGCTCCGGCATAGAAGCCCGCCAACGCCGCCGCGCCTTTGCCCGCCGTTTCGATAAATCTTCTTCGATTTACGGATGCTTGTTTTTTCATCGATCTGCTCCCAGCGGCGCGAACCGCTTGCTTTCTGTTTTGGATGAAATCGATATTTTCATCTTTTCATAAATTCCTAAGCCAAACAAGCCGCTTGTTGAAGAGAAGAGTCCAACAACGTCTTTAATTATTTTATTCTTGCTGACTCAGGCGATCCTAAATTCCAATTCACGCTGAACAGGAACTGAAATTTATTATTTTTTTGCTCTAGATTTTACCTAAAAAAATGATTAAATAAAAATGAAAGGAGTTAAAATAATGCGCAAATTAGCATTTTGTTTTTTCCTCCTTTTAATTTCTTCCCTACCCTCCTATTCCGATACGTTCGGCGATTTCACCTACACGGACTCCGGCACGGCGATTACCATCACGGGATATACCGGCGCGGGCGGCGCTGTGGTTATCCCCGATACGATTGCCGGCAATCCTGTAACCACTATTGGAGCCAATGCGTTTCAAAACAAGAGCGCTATCACCAGCGTCGCGATCCCCAATAGCGTTACCAGCATTGGGGATTATGCGTTTGAAGGATGCAGCGGCTTGACCAGCGTCGCGATCCCCAACAGCGTGACTAGCATTGATCACTATACATTTCAAAATTGCAGTAGTTTAACTAGCGTCGTAATTCCCAATAGCGTAACCAGCATTGGACAATCTGTGTTTAATGGATGCAGCGGATTGACCAGCGTAACGATCCCCAATAGCGTAACCAGCATTGGAACTTATGCGTTTAGAGGCAGCGGATTGACCAGCGTAACGATCCCCGCTAGCGTTACTACTTTAGGAAATAAAGTATTTTTTGAATGTGCGAGTTTGACCAGTCTCACTGTGGATGAGAATAATCCTAATTATTCCAGCCAAGATAGCGTTCTCTTCAACAAAACAAAAACGACTCTGGTGTCCTATCCTGCAAGCAAAACAGGAACTTATGAGATTCCCTCTAGCGTAACCAGCATAGGACAATCTGCGTTTCAGGGATGCAGCGGTTTGACCAGCGTAACGATCCCAAATAGCGTTGCCAGTATTAGCGCTTACGCGTTTAATAGCTGCGCGGGTTTGACCAGCGTTTCAATCCCCAGCAGCGTAACAACCATTCAACCTTATGCCTTTAGATATTGCAGCAGTTTGACCACAGCGAATTTTTATGGGAATGCTCCATCATCTTTTGGAAGCCTCGTTTTTTCCGACGCCGCCTCGGGTTTTACCATCTACTACCGGGCGGGAAAAACTGGCTGGACGAATCCTTGGAAAACGTACCCAACATCCGTCTTTACGCCCATGCTGACGGTCGCCGGACTAACGGGCGCCAATAAAGAATATGATGGAACTACCGCGGCGACGGCGTCGGGAACCGCCTCTCTCTCGGGCGTCGACGGGGCAGATGACGTAACGCTCGCCGGAACGCCTGTCTTCATGTTCGCCTCGGCGGAAATCGGAGACGGCATTGGCATTACGACGACTGGCTATTCGTTAAGCGGTGCGGCGGCGAGCAACTATGCGCTGACGCAACCGTCACTGACCGCCAACATCACCAAGCGTTCGATTACGGTAACGGCAGAAGCCCAAAGCAAAAACATGGGCGCCAGCGATCCCCATCTTAACTACCGCATAACCAGCGGATCGCTGCTCGGCGCCGATACGTTCTCCGGCGCTCTGGCCCGCGATCCCGGCGAAACGGGCGGAGTCTACGCCATCCGTCAAGGAACGCTGGCCTTGCGCAGCGACCGTTACATTTTGACGTTTGTCGGAGCCAACTTCACGATTACCGCCGCGCCGGTTTTGACGATGACGTTTGCCGACGGCAGCTCCATAACCGGCAACTACGCATGGAAAGAGACGTTTGTTAGCTTGCCGTTTACCGTTCGGTTTATTTTCAGCGATCCGGACGATCCCGCATCGTCGCTGACGGTGGAAAATTACAATCTTCCACCCGGTGCAACCATCGTGAAGCAAGCGGATGGAGTGTATTTGGTAACTTATGCGCAAGACCAGCCAGGGAACGTATTTATCCAATTGCTGGCGCGGGATCCGCAAGGCAACAGCCTGCTAGGCTCGGTAAGCGTTGAATTTAAAACCGCGCCGACGTTCACTCCGACGGCTTCGCCAACCCCTACCTTCACTCCATCGCCGACGGCTACCGTTACGAACACGCCGGAACCGACCGCCACGCCAACGCTCACGCCGACGGCGACGCCAACATTCACGCCGACCTATACGCCGACGGACACCTATACGCCGGAACCGACGGCTACGTCTACGAACACGCCGACAGCGACGCTCACACCGACGGCGACGCCGACCTGCACGCCGACGGCGACTCATACGCCGTTGCCGACGGCGACGCCGACCGTCACTCCGGACAGCGCCAACAAACCGCCGCGGATTTCCTTCTATTTCCCCGCCGATGCGCACGCCAACCCCGCCTATTTCACTTTTAAGCGAAACGAATACATTAAGCTGGGCATGGTCGTAGACGACGCGGATGGACCCTATTCGCCGGAACAAATGACGGTGCCGCAAAACTGGACGATCTCCGGCGACGTAAACGCCGTAGAAGTAAAATACTTCGTTTACAACCATCAGGCGCGAATATCGTTGCTTTTATCGACATCGCAACTTGGACAATATACATTGAACATTCAAGTATATGACGGCAACAAAGCCAGCGATGCGTATATAGTCAACTGGTGCGTCATGGAAACCGTCCCGCCATCCTTAGAATTGTCTTCTTGCAGCCAAAACTTAGCGTGCGTATGTCAAAACAGTTGTTTGTCAATGCAAGTGAAATGCGTAAACAAGTATGAAGCGCAGGCGGCGAATATAGTGGTTCCCGCAACGGCCCCGGTATTGGACAGTTCGCTGACAACGATAGGCAATCAATCCATCATGATCCTTAGGGCGGACTCCAGCGAACTGGGCCGCTTTCAGTTCGAATTGTACGCCTACGCCAGCGACGGCAAAACATATTCTACGCTGGTTATTTCCTATGAAGTGACGGCGCCGCCAACCGCGACGCCTGCGCCTGCCGCGACAAATACTCCCGCCCTAACCGCTACGAATACGCCTAAGCCGCTGCCAACAATAACCCCCGTTCCTCCCACAGCCACGCTGATTCCGCCGACGAGTACGCCAACGAATACGCCGACAACGCAGCCGACCTTGATCCCCGATCCCGTCCCCCCCGCGAAGGTGACGGCGGAACAAATCGACTTCGTGCAAATCAAAATCGCATGGACGACGAACGAAGCAAATACAGGCTACGTCATCGCGGCATTTATGCCTGTCGATAAGTACATTTTAAAATTCAGCGGCATTATCGCCGAAGCGACCGGCGAAAAATGGTTCAACCTAAAGCCGGAAGACGAAGGCGAATACGATTTCTACGTTCGTGGAATCAACGCCGCCGGAAAAGTAAGCGGATGGACGAAAGCCGAAAGGCTGACTGTCATTGTTCAGTCGCAGCCTATCGCCATACGCATCTATGATAATCTTTCTTCTATAATAGATATTAGCGGCGCAACGGATTACGATACGTTGGAAAACCGCCAGTTGATAATAAGCTGGGAATATAACTCCAACGAACAAGTAAGCAGCTATCACATTTATGTTGCGACGGACGCAACGGATAGTCAAGGAAAATTCCTTGGTTTTAGGAGCAGTTCATCTACCGCGCTTGAATGGAAAAAAGGCAATATTTCTATTGCGCCGGCTTTCCGCTCTGGTCCGGAGTCTGGCTCGTACATTTTCCGAATTTTTGCTTTGCGGAGTGGAAAAACTGCTTTGGGACCTTATTCAAGCAGGATGGTAAAACTCGCGCCCATGTTCATTGTAACGGACAACTTGGATTCGTTCGCCGATTTGAGCAATAGTATAGATTACGATGCGCCAGATGCCCGCGAACTCGTTTTTCGTTGGCATCATGACGGCGGCGATTTCGATCCTGCAAATATCACGTCTTTCCATATCTATGTACAAACGAATAATGCTGGGAACTTTGCCTATATGGGCAGAGCGCCAAGTACGGATACGGTTTTAGTCTGGAAAAAGACCACGGATTACTCCATCCTTCCTGCATTCCGCTCCGGCCCGCAGTTTGGCAATTCGTATAAATTTCTATTATACGCTATTATAGATCCAAACAGGCACTACGGACCGTTTCATGCAGCCGGACCCGTATTGTTCATTCAACAGTAATATTTTTTGGCTTTTCCAATCAAACAAAGACTGCTAAGGCTCAATTCCTTTGGGAGTTGAGCCTTAGTTTCTTTTCCTCGCAAAACAAATCATATGGGCGTAATACGTTCGAAGGTTTTTCGACAGATTCGGCGCGCGTTCGAAATCGTTTTCCAAAAATTGCCTTACCGGTTCCAGATGGGGGTCTTGATCGATAAAAATCTGCCGGGCGTATTTATCGTACATAACGCAATAATCCATTGGCAGCGTGCGCCATAATTCCACGGTTTTTTTCATATCCTCCAGCGAAAGATATTTTCTTCCCGCCGTATTCATAAAGGGAGGGATGCGCACTTTTCTTCCATGGCGGATTGAAGGAGGGACTTCCTTATCCGTCAGCATGAAATACGCCGCATTGGCGAAGCACAGCAAGTAGGGCGATGGACAATGGCGCGCGATCTGGGCGGCGAATCCGCGTTCGTCCTCTAAAGTCATATTAGGATAACGCCAATCGGCGCGCATCCAGAAAGGGGCGGTAAGGATTAACGCCATCACAGCGGGCAGCCAGCGGTTGGCAGGTTCGGAGAGGCGGCGTCGCAGCGGCGCCCAATCCAAGAGAGCGGCGAGACCCAAACCGCTCAACGCGAAGGCGGATGGCATGATGGCGAGGACGTAATGCTGCCAGATGTGGCTCAAGGCGAAAATGTTGACGCCGAATTCCAAACTGAACCATACGATTAGCCAAATCAAATATCGCCGCCGCTTCAACGCCATAATGACTAAGCCCGCCGCGATTCCATACCAGGCGATAGGATTCCAATACTCTACGGCGAGAAACTCGCCCCAGCGCGCAGCGGCGGATTGGTTGAAGAAATCGGCCATGGCGAAATTGGAATAGTAGATGTCATAGAAAAAAGGCTCGAATGCGTTTAACAACGCCAAATAGAAAATAAGCAATAGAGGCAAGGGGAAGAATCCGAGCAGAAACCATTGCCAATCCCGCCAACGCCTATTTTCGAAAAGAAGAAAAGCGAAGAATAACGCGGGCAGAACAATGACGCCGGTTTGTTTATTCAATAGGCATAGCGCTGCAAACACGCCCGATAACATCAAGCCGATCCGCCGTTGCGATTTCATCCCCCATAAAAAGCAAACCAACGCCCAAAGCGATAAGACCGGCGCCAGCGTGGAGACGTGCAGATATTTCGCCCATACGGCGGCGAAGGGATCGAAGGCAAAAAATCCCGCCGCCAAAAGACCCCCGCGCTCCTCGCCGCAAAGGCGTCCTAATCCATAGAGTGCGGCGAGAGCGGAGGCGCTGACGGCGATCATGAATATCCGCGCAGGGATGATGGGAATATTAAAAACTAGAAAGAAAGGATAGGCCAGAAAACTTACTAGTGGCGGTTTGTTCAAATGCACGTCGCGGTAGGGCCAATAACCATGCGTCATTTCGCGCCCCTGCATCAGGTAATCGCCCTCATCCACATTGGTTCCATAGCCGATAGTCCAGACGCGCAATAGCAAACCCGCCAGGAAGATCATTAAGAAAGGCGCATGGCGTTTGACGGCATCCGTGGAGGTATAACGCATGATTCAAATCCCGGCGCCCCGCGATGAGGGCGGATAATCGAGAATGGTTTCGGGAATAGCGGCGTTGAATTCCCGGTTATACAGATGACAGGCGACAATTCCGCCGCCAAGCGACTGCATTTGCGGCGCGATTTCGGAACAGGGTTCGAAGCGGAAGCGGCAGCGCGTATGAAAAGGGCAGCCCGGCGGAGGTTGAATGGGATTGGGGACGTCGCCCTCGAGCAGAATCCGTTTCTTCTTACCCGGCGCAGGATGGGGGATCGCATCGAGGAGCGCCAGAGTGTAAGGATGCTTGGGTTGGGAGAAAATCGCCTTGGTCGCCGCCAGTTCTACGATTTTTCCCAGATACATAATCGCTGCGCGGTCGCTGATATGGCGCACGATGGATAGATCGTGGGCGATGAAAAGAAAACTCAATCCAAACCGGTCGCGCAATTCCAGCAGAAGATTGAGAATCTGGGCTTGAATGGAAACGTCCAGGGCGGATACGGCTTCGTCGGCGACAATCAATTCCGGCTCTACGGCCAAGGCGCGGGCGATGCCGATCCGCTGCCGCTGTCCCCCGGAGAATTCGTGGGGGTAACGGGAAAGATGTTCCTCGTTCAGCCCCACCGATCGCAACAACTCCGCGCATCGCTCGCGGCGCTCGCCGCGGCTTTGGCGGATGCGAAAAAGTTTCAACGGTTCGTTCAACGCGCCGCCCGCCGTGAGGCGTGGATTGAGAGAAGAATAAGGATCCTGAAATACGATTTGCATCCATTTGCGGTATGGACGCATTTCTTGTGGCGAAAGCGTCAAGAGGTTGGGGGAATCTTTAAAACGAACGTCGCCGCCGTCCGCCTCCAACAGGCGCAGAATCAACCGCCCCACGGTGGTTTTACCGCAGCCGCTTTCACCCGCCAGTCCCAGCGTTTCTCCCGGCTGCAAGGAGAAGGAGACGCCGTCCACTGCTTTCACGAATTCGCGGGCGCGTCCGAACAAGCCTTGCCGGACGGGGAAATATTTGACGAGGTTGTCAACCCTCAGCAGCGGTTGCGGTTCCATCTTATTCACTCATATTACGCACGATGAAAAGTAGGTTGGGATTGTTTTCATATCGTATTGAATCACGAAAACACGAAAGAAAAAGAAAGACGCGAAAAAAAATATAAAACAGTTGGCGCGAGGGATCGTGCCGCGAAAAGGATTTCTTTGTGGAATCAAAAAGAATCTGTGATATCCCTAATTCAAAAATTTCGTAGAATTCGAGCCTTTTCGTGTTTTCGCGATTCAAAAACGCAACAGAAATAAAACCCAAGCGCCGCTCAGGAACGGTTACTCCAACTTGCGGACGGGACGTCCGCACTCCCAGGTTGTGTAACATGAGTTCGTAATGCCGATGCGAGAGCGCGCGATCGTCGAATGCGATTCATCATTTACAGATTGCGGCTTTTGTTGTATTCATTAAGAAAAATATTTTACGAATGAAATCACTTAAACTTCGATGGATTCCATCGATCATCGAATATTGTCATACAAAAATGATCTTACTCTCAACCGATGCTGATAGAAGCCGCGTCTCTACGCTGGTCGATCTTCTTCGCCGCCAAGCGCAGCGAATGCCAGATCGGAACGCCTACAATTTTCTTCCCAACGGCGAGGGTGATATTGTTTCGCTCGCTTACGAAGAATTGGATTGCAAAGCGCGTTCCATCGCCGCTGTTTTGCAAGATCGCAACTTACGCGGGCAACGAATTCTTTTGTTTTATCCATCTGGATTAGATTACATCGCCGCTTTCTTCGGTTGTCTCTACGCTGGAGCCGTGGCTGTTCCTAGCTATCCGCCCCGGCGCCATCGAACCGACCGGCGCTTGCAAGCCATCGCGGGGGATGCGCAGGCGGCGGCAGCGCTTACCGTCTCGTCTATTCTCGCCGATCGGGATCGACGACGTGATTTAACGCTGGATATGAATTCTCTCTACTGGCTGGCGACGGATGAAGTGGACGGCGCTATGGCCGATGGCTGGCGCGACCCCGGCGCGCAGGGCGGCGATTTGGCTTTTTTGCAATATACTTCCGGTTCCACATCCACGCCCAAGGGCGTTATGGTCAGCCACGCCAATCTGCTGCATAATCTGGCTTTTCTCGATCAAGGATGGGATCATGGGACGGACAGCGTCATGGTTACCTGGCTGCCCGTCTTTCACGATATGGGTTTGATTTATGGAGCGCTGCAGCCGTTGTTTGGCGGCTTTCCCTGTTACATGATCGATCCCGCTTTGTTTTTGCAATCTCCCTATTGCTGGCTGGAAGCGATTACGCGCTATGGCGGCACGCACAGCGCCGCGCCCAATTTCGCTTACGATCTTTGCGCGCGCGCCATTGCCCCCGAAAAACGGGAAGCGCTCGATCTACGCCGTTGGCGCATGGCTCTCAACGCCGCCGAACCGGTTCGCGAAGAGACGATGCGCCGATTCGCCGAAACCTTCGCTCCTTGCGGATTTTCCGCAAACGCTTTTTGCCCTGGCTTTGGACTTGCGGAAAATACCTTGAAAGTCACGGCGACGCGGGCCAAGGATCATCGTATATTGCTTACGGTCGATGCAGATGCGCTGGCCCATCATAAGATCGTAGCATCCGAGAAACCAGCAGCGAACGCTATAACGATATGCGGATGCGGCCGCGTCGAGCCGGAAGCCAGAGTCGTCATCGCCGATCCTGTAACGATGACCGCCTGCCCCGACGGTTCCGTCGGCGAGATATGGACCTGCGGTCTTAGCGTTGCTCAAGGATATTGGAACCGTCCCCAAGAAACCGAACAAACCTTTCAAGCGCATCTTGCCGATATGGGAGAAGGGCCGTTTTTGCGCACGGGCGATTTGGGTTTCATTTGGAACGGTGAACTCTACGTAACGGGCCGCCTCAAAGACATGATCGTCATTCGGGGGCTTAATTATTATCCGCAGGATATCGAATGGATCGTCGAGCAATGCCATCCCGCCTTGCGTCCCAGCGGCGGGGCCGCTTTCTCGGTAGAGGTGGACAGTGAAGAGAACCTAGTTATCGCGCAGGAATTGGAACGCCGCTTTATGCGCCAGGCGAATGCGGCAGAGATTTTCGCTGCCATCCGCCAGGCCGCGGCGGAAGAATTTGGGCTGCAAATTTACGCCATCCTATTGCTGCGCCCGGCGTCAATCCCCAAAACCTCCAGCGGCAAGATTCAGCGTCATGCTTGCCGTGCGGGATTCTTGGAGAATAGCCTTAACGCAATTGCGGAATGGCGGCAAACATCGCCCGAATCTCTATCGCCGCAAGCCGCCGATATTTCTCTACTGCAAGAGCCGCCAACCAGAGAATTCATCCAGGATTGGTTGGTAAATCGTCTTTCCTATCATCTCAAAATCGCCGCGCCTGAAATTGAACATCGAGAACCTTTCGCTCGTTATGGATTGGATTCCATGACGGCGGCGATTTTAGCGGGGGAAATAGGGCAATGGCTGGGGAGAAAGATTTCGCCGACGGCGGTTTACGATTATCCCAACGTTCAGGCGCTAGCGCGTTATTTATCGCCAGAAGCAGAAATAGTCAAAGACCGGCGAAGCGGCGCCTTGGCGCCGTCAAACGAATCTATCGCCATCATCGGTCTCGGATGCCGATTTCCCGGCGCTTCCCATACAGAAGCCTTTTGGCGGCTCTTGCGCGAGGGGATCGACGCTATTGGCGAAATTCCGCCTGGCCGTTGGGGGGAGGCAAACAAGAATTGCGAGACGCCGGGAAAAGGCAATATTCGCCTTGGCGGCTTCTTGAAAGAGGTAGATCAGTTCGACGCCGAATTTTTTGGCATTTCGCCCAAAGAAGCGGAAAGCATGGACCCCCAGCATCGTTTGTTGATGGAGGCAACATGGGAAGCATTGGAAAACGCCGGGCTGATTGCTTTGGAAGGAAGCCAGACCGGAGTTTTTCTCGGCGTCAGCATCAACGATTATTTTCAATTGCAAACCAATCGCCCTGAATTGCTCAACGCCTATACGGCTACGGGTTCCGCGCTCAGCGTCGCCGCCAATCGCCTTTCCTATTGGTTAGATTTGCGCGGCCCCAGCCTGGCCATCGATACGGCTTGTTCCTCGTCGTTAGCAGCGCTGCATCAGGCTTGCCATAGCCTGCGCCGGGGCGAATGCGCCGCCGCCTTATGCGGCGGCGTCAACCTGATTCTTTCCCCCGCGCTCAGCGTTGTTTTCTCCCAAGCTAACATGTTGGCGGCGGATGGACGATGCAAAACCTTCGACGCCAGCGCCGATGGCTATGCTCGCGGCGAGGGATGCGGGATGTTGGTTCTCAAGCGCCTTTCGGACGCGCAGCGGAATAGAGACCGCATCCTGGCGATCGTTCGCGGAACCGCCGTCAATCAGGATGGCCGCAGCAACGGACTCACGGCGCCCAATGGCCCCGCCCAGCAGGCCGTTATCCGCCAGGCGCTGGCCAATGCGAACGTTTCACCGCATCAAATCGATTATGTCGAAACGCACGGAACCGGCACGGCTCTAGGCGACCCGATCGAAGCCAATTCGTTGATCGAGGCGCTTTCGCCCGGGCGAGCGAGGGATCAAACTTGCTGGTTTGGTTCCGTTAAGACTAACATTGGCCATCTGGAAGCGGCGGCGGGCGTTGCGGGCATCATCAAGGTTGTACTCGCCTTGCAGCAGGAAATGATTCCGCCGCATTTGCATTTGAAAAAACTCAATCCCTTAATTCCCTTGGCGGATTCGCCCTTCGCCATTCCTTCAACCCCGCAGCCCTGGCCTCGAAGCGTTCGCCCGCGTTTGGCTGGAGTCAGTTCTTTCGGTTTCGGCGGAACTAACGCCCATGCGATCATTGAAGAAGCGCCGCCAGCGCCATTACAAGGTAATGAGATCGAGAGGCCGCTTCACATATTGACGCTGTCGGCGAAAACAGAAGCGGCGTTGATTGATTTAGCGAAATCGTACGCTGCCCATTTTACGAGCCTCGATGACTCACTATTCGCGGACGCTTGTTGCACGGCCAATATGGGCCGCGCGCACTTTACTAATCGCTTGGCGATAATTAGCGAAACGAAAACTCAGGCGGCGGAATCATTAAGTGATTATATAAACCATAAAACCGACGCAAGAACGATCTGCGCTCGCGCCGCTTCATCGCAACCCAAAATCGCTTTTCTCTTCACCGGCCAAGGTTCGCAATATGTCGGCATGGGAAGAGAACTTTACGAAACCTCGCCCGCTTTTCGCAGCATCCTTCAGCAATGCGATGAAATCCTGCGAGCCTTTTTGGATCGCCCTCTGCTCGATGTTCTGTATCCGCTAGAAGGCAACCAATCGCCGCTTGACGAAACCGCTTATACTCAACCCGCCTTGTTTTCGTTGGAATACGCTCTGGCCCAGTTGTGGCTGGCGTGGGGCGTGGAACCGGCTTTCCTGATGGGCCATAGCGTGGGCGAATACGCCGCCGCCTGCTTGGCTGGCGTATTTCGCCTCGAGGAAGGATTGAAACTAATCGCCGCGCGCGGGCGCCTTATGCAAGCCTTGCCTCGCGATGGAGAAATGTTCGCCGTCTTCGCCAGCGAAGAACACGCCGCCGAAGCTATCCGTCCCTTTTCCAGCGATGTCTCCATCGCAGCAGTCAATGGTCCACAAAGCGTCGTTATTTCGGGCCAGCGATCAGCCATTCAAGCCATAGCGAGCGCGATGGAATCAGAAGGAATCAAAACCGTAAAACTGAATACTTCCCACGCTTTCCACTCGCCTTTGATGGATTCGATATTGGATGAATTCGAACGAACGGCGGCGTCTATTTCTTATTCATCGCCCAAGATGGTTCTGATTTCCAACGTTACTGGAAGGATTGCAGGCGCGGAAACCGCTACGCCCGCTTACTGGCGCAATCATGTTCGTTTTCCCGTGCAGTTTCAAAACGGTATGGAAACGCTTCGCCAATCGGGCTGCGATCTATTTTTAGAAATAGGTCCCAAACCGATATTATTAGGGATAGGCCGCGAATGCCTGCCGCAAGCGCCTCTGGTTTGGCTGCCTAGTCTGCGCCAAGGCCAATCGGATTGGCGTCGGATGTTGCAAAGTATGGGCGAACTCTACGCGCGGGGAACGCCGATAGACTGGCGCGGTTTCGACGGCGATTATTTTCGACAACGAGTCGATCTGCCAACTTATCCTTTCCAACGCCGCCGTTATTGGCTGCCCGCGGGCAGCGCGCGATCGGCGGCGAACATTTCGTCCGGCGCGGTTGAATCTTCCCCTATCCTGAATCGAATATTGCAAGGCGACGCGGAAGAATTGGCGCAAGAACTGGGGCTTTCGGAAGAGAAAAAGCGATGGCTGCCGGAGTTTCTGGAACTCGTCCGCCGCCGCCATGAACGCGAGACGCTATTTTCCTCAATCAAAAATTGGTTTTATGAAATCCAATGGCGTCCAACGCCCCGCCGTGCTGAGACTGCGCTCGAATCCATATCTTTTACTGAAACAGGCCGTTGGTTGATCTTCGCCGATCGTTCCGGTATAGGCCGCCGTTTGGCGGATGTTTTAGAAAACAAAAGACAAACAGTCTATCTCGTCAATGCGCAAGATTCCTATCGCAAAATCGAAGATAACGTATGGAATATTCGCCCCGCCAATCGGCAGGATTATGAAATTGTTTTAGAAGAAATTCTGCGGGTTTGCGATTTGCCGCTAAAAGCGATTATTCATTTTTGGAGTTTCGATGCCGCTCCGACGGAAGATTTATCCATCGCCGCGCTGGAGCAGGCGCAAACGCTGGGATGCGAAAGCGTCATGCTTATGATTCAATCCTTATTGCAACAACGTCCGAGCGCGATGCCCCGCTTATGGTTGGCGACGCAAGGCGCCGTTGCTGCTGAGCCATCCCCGCATCATCTTTCAATTGCGCAAGCGCCGTTGTGGGGGATGGGCCGCGTTATCGCGCTCGAACATCCCGAGCTTTGGGGCGGCGCTATAGATCTTTCTTTTGAAGATCGTGAAATATCGGCCTTATTGTTGGAGATTATGAATCCCGAAGAGGATCAAATCGCCTATCACGAAGGAAAACGATTCGCCGCCCGCCTCGTTCTCTCCGCTATTGCCGAGCCGCGTGAATTTTCCCTAAAACCAGACGCCTCCTATTTAATTACCGGCGGACTCGGAGAATTGGGTTTGAAGACCGCCGAGTGGCTGGTGGAGAAAGGCGCGCGATTTTTAGCGCTATGCGGACGGCGTGGACCAACAGATCAAGCGCAAGAAGCGCTGCATCGGTTGGAAGAAAAAGGGGTTCGCATTTTTGTTTTTCAAGCCGACGCCTCTCAGCCGGAGGATGTTGCGCGGCTGCGCGATGAAATGCAGTCTTCCATGCCGCCGTTGCGCGGCCTCGTTCACGCCGCCGGAGTCGTCGAGGACGCCATGATTCTGCGGCTAAGCTGCGAGCAATTCCGGCGAGTCATGGCGCCCAAGATGCGCGGCGCGTGGAACCTGCATCAATGGACTATGAACCTCCCCTTGGATTTCTTCGTCCTCTATTCATCCGCCGCCGCTATCCTCGGATCGCAGGGACAAGCCAACTACGCCGCCGCAAACCATTTCATGGACGCCTTGGTTCATTATCGGCGGACGCAAGGACTGGCGGCGTTGAGCGTCAATTGGGGACTATGGAAAGGTCAGGGCATGGCGGCGAGACTAGAAAGCCGCCATCAAGAGCGAATGGCGTCTCAGGGAATGAATACGATTAATCTGGAACAGGGTTTTCTCGCTTTGGAACAAGCGCTCGCTTCCAACGTTATTCAAGCAGCCGCGATGCCGGTCGATTGGCTAAGCTTCTCTCAAACCATCAAAGGAGAACCAAGATCGTTGTTCGCCGAATTATGCCCGCGCAAGCTAGAGAAAGAATCTTCGCCGCCTTCCGCCATTTTGCAACTTCTGAAAAAATGTCATCCCAATGAAAGGTTGAATGTATTGATGGATTGCATTCGAGCAGAAACCGCCAGCGTTATGGGATTCGAATCATCACGCCGATTCGATAGCCAGCAGGGCTTTTTCGATATGGGTATGGATTCGTTAATGGCGGTCGATTTGAAAAACCGCTTGGAAGGGGCGTTGAATTGTTCGCTGCCCGCTACGATCGCTTTCGAGTATTCGACAATAACGGCTCTCTCCCAATACTTGATCGCCGCCAAACTCCATTTCGATTCTCCCGGCGAAGCGGCAAAGCCGCCCTTGCAAGAATCGGAGCTGGCGATAGTGGAAGAGATCTTGCGCATGGATGAAAATGAATTGGCGTCTCTCATCGACGAAGAATGGGAAAGATGGAATTCATGAGCGCCGATAAAACAATGGATTCCATATCTCCCCTGCAAAAAGCGGCGATTGCGCTCAAGAAAATGCGCTCCCGGCTCGATGCCTGCGAGCGGACGCAAGCGGAGCCGATCGCCATTGTCGGTTTGGGCTGCCGCTTTCCCGGCGGCGCAGACGATCTTTTCCGCTATTGGAATCTCTTGCGCGATGGAACCGACGCTGTAACCGAGTGGCCCCAAGATCGTTGGGACGCCAGCGTCTATTACGATCTCGATCCCGATGCGGCGGGGAAAATCTACGTTCGCGGCGGCGGCTTTTTGCAAGATGTGGATCGATTCGATCCGTCGTTCTTCGGCCTATCCCCCCGCGAAGCCAAAAGCATGGATCCGCAACAGCGGCTATTGTTGGAAGTATTTTGGGAAGCGTTGGAAAATGCGGGACAAGCGCCGGACGAATTGGCGCAAAGCCGTACCGGCGTTTTTGTCGGCATTGGGCAAATCGATTATGCGCGATTGTCGTTATTCGGCGGCGATCCTGCGCGCATTAGCGCTTTCGACGGGACGGGAAACGGCCTCTGCTTCGCCGCTGGCCGCTTATCCTATATCCTTGGTTTGCAAGGCCCCAACCTGGCTCTCGACACGGCTTGTTCTTCTTCGCTGGCCGCCGTCCATCTCGCTTGTCAAAGTTTGCGCTCGCGGGAATCCGATTTGGCGCTCGCTGGGGGAGTTCAACTCATCCTTTCGCCGGAAGTGACGATCTTCCTATGCCGCGCCAAGGCGCTGTCGCCCGATGGCCGCTGCAAGGTATTCGACGCCGCCGCCGACGGCTATGGCCGGGGCGAGGGCTGCGGCGCCGCCGTGCTCAAGCGCCTCTCGGACGCCATCGCCGATGGCGATCCTATTCACGCCATCATCCGCGGCTCCGCTCTCAACCACGGCGGTCCCAGCAGCGGCTTGACGGTTCCCAACGCCGCCGCCCAACAAGCCGTCATTCAGCAAGCGCTGAGCAATGCCAAAATCGCGCCGCAACAAATCAGCTATGTGGAAGCCCACGGAACCGGGACCGCGTTAGGCGATCCTATCGAAATACGATCGCTTAACGCTGCGTTGGGCCAAGGACGCTCGCAGCAAAATCCTTTATGGATCGGTTCCGTCAAAGCGAATATTGGCCATTTGGAAGCCGCCGCCGGAATCGTCGGTTTGATCAAGACTGTCCTTTGTTTTCAGCATAATGAAATTCCCCGGCAAATTCATTTTCATCGACCCAATCCCCATATTCCTTGGGATGAAATTTCTATTAAGGTTCCTCAAGAAAATACGCCTTGGCCTCGTTGCGAGTCGCCAAGAATAGCGGGCGTCAGTTCCTTCGGCATAAGCGGAACCAATGTCCATGTTATCTTAGAAGAAGCGCCATCAACCTTAATCCAACGCGCTGAGATCGAGCGCCCATTGCATGTATTGACGCTGTCGGCGAAATCGGAAGAGGCGTTGCAACAACTCGCCGTCCGCTATGATAATCATCTCGCCTCTCATCCTTCCTTGCCAATAGAAGACGTCTGTTTCACCGCCAACGCAGGACGATCCCATCACCAGCATCGCCTCGCCATAATAACGCCGTTGATAGATCGAGCGCAAAAATCGTTATCCGCGCATATTGCCCAAAGGAAAGATGACGATATTTTCCAAGGAATATCGCCAAGCGATTTCCAACCCAAGGTTGCGTTTCTCTTTTCCGGAATCGGTTCGCAGTATGCGGGAATGGGACGCCAACTCTATGAAACATCGCCCGCTTTTCGCCAAAGCATGGATTGTTGCGCCGAGATGTTGCGTCCTTGCATGGATAAACATTTAATTGACATTTTATATTATTTAGAAGATAACAATATATTATTAAACAATATAGGTTACGCCCAGCCCGCCTTATTCTCTTTGGAATATTTATTGGCGCAATTATGGCGTTCATGGGGGATCGAACCGGCCGCCGTTATGGGTTGTGATGCGGGCGAATGCGCCGCCGCTTGCCTGGCGGGAGTATTTAGCCTGGAAGACGGCTTGCGATGGACCGCCGAGCGGGCGCGCTTGATGCAGACTATGCGCCAAGACAATGAGAGCGAATCCCTATTAGATGAATTGGAAAACGCGGCGTTGAAGATTTCCTTATCGCAGCCTTCATTAGGGTTGATTTCCAGCATTACGGGCAGATTCGAACGGGAGGAATATACTCAGCCGGATTATTGGGGCCGCCAGGCTTGCATGCCGGGGCAATTCGATGCGGGAATAAAGACGCTGCGGCAAAGCGGCTGCGAAATCTTCCTTGAGATTGGCCCCCATCCCGTCTTGTGCGGCATGGACGGCAAGGATGCGGGATTATGGCTGCCCAGCTTGCGAAAAGACGGTTCGGATTGGCGCGTCATGCTGCAAAGCCTCAGCATACTCTATATACGTGGTGCAAAAATCAATTGGCGCGGTTTTGATCGCGATTATGCTCGACGCCGCGTGGAATTGCCTACCTATCCCTTCCAACGCCGCCGCTATTGGGTGGATGCGCCGCAGGCGAGGCAATCGGCTTCGCCGAACGAATGCAGCGAATCCATCGCGCTTCTGCAACAAGGAGACGTTCAACGATTATCCCAACGCCTCGTCCAAACCTGCCATCGTTCGCTCGAAGAAAAGATGGACATGGCGGATTGCCTACAAATCCTCGCTGGGCAATGCCTACGCGAATCGTCGTTAGCCGCCGTGCAGCATTGGTTCTACGAATGGCAATGGCGCCCTTGTCCTCGCCGCCGCTCTCTGTCTTTGGAGTCCTTGCGCAACGGCGAGCGCAAGACTTGGCTGATCTTCGCCGATAAAAGCGGTTTGGGAAATACACTAGTTCAAATGCTCGCATCGTTCAATCAGGAAGTATTTATGGTTTATTGCGATCGTACATTTAATAAAATCGATGATAAAACCTGGTCTCTCGATCCTAGCAATGCGACGGATTTTAAATTGCTGTTTCACGACATCGCGAATGGCTCTTCGGCGCCGCTGGGGGAGATCGTTCATCTATGGAGCCTGGACGCGCCGTCCACAGCCAGCTTGACGCCCGCCTCCATCGAACTGGCGTTAACGCAAAGTTGCGAAAGCGCATTGCATCTAGCAAAAGTTCTTGTTCGTTTGCAATCCTCTCCGCCGCCGCGTTTGCGCTTCGTCACCCGCAGCGCCGCATCTGTTGGAACATCATCCATCGCTCTGGCGCAGACGCCCATTTGGGGCTGGGGGAAATCCTTCGCTTTGGAATATCCCGAATATTGGGGAGGACTATTCGATCTGGCGCCGCAACTGCAGGAAAACGAAGCCGAAGATTTATTAGCGGAAATCGTCGATTCCGAAGGCGAAGACCTGATCGCCTTGCGTCCTGGCCAACGCTTCGCCGCCCGCCTGTCGCCTAGCGAGGCCATAATTCCCAAGGAATTTCGCTGCCAGCCTAGCGCCGCTTATCTCATTACAGGCGGAACCGGCGCCCTAGGTTTGCATACGGCCGCATGGCTGGCGCAGCATGGCGCCAGACGGTTGATTCTGACCAGCCGCCGGGGAGCCGCAGGCGATGCAATGGCAGCCATATATCGTCTAAAAGAGGCTGGCGTTCAGGTTTCAGTATGCAAAGCGGACGTCTCGTCAGAAGAAGATATGGCCAGAGTATTCGCCGAGATCGACGCCGCAGGCGTTCCCTTGCGCGGCGCGATTCATGCGGCGGGCGTTGCCAGTTATGAACTCATTGCATCGATGGACGCCGCCGCGTTTCAATCCGTTTTGCCGCCCAAAACTACAGGCGCTTGGTTGTTGCATCAGCATACTCTCCATCGGGATTTGGATTTCTTCGCAATGTACTCTTCCATCGCTTCCGTTTGGGGTTCCAAGGGACAAGCCCACTACGCGGCGGCGAATCAATTCTTGGACGGTTTGGCATTTTACCGTAAAAGCCTTGGTTTGCCTGCTTTGACGATCGATTGGGGGCCGTGGTCGGGCGGCGGCATGGCGGCGCCGGAACATCTCGAGGCGCTTGCCAAAATGGGCGTCAACGCCTTGCCGCCGGAAACCGCTCTGTCGGCGTTGGGTTTTCTTCTGGCTGCCAAAACAGGTCAAACCGTTGTCGCCGATGTCCATTGGAACAGATTTAAAGAGATATACGAAGCAAGAGGCGCAAGGACGCTTTTTCAGGAAATCGCCGCTGCGCCCTCCGAGTCCGCGCTGACGCCATCGCATAAATCGAATCTTATTGAACTATGGGAAAAGGAAAATGAGGAAGATCGCTTGCATCTGTTACTTGCGTTTCTGCAAGCGCAAACGGCGGCTATTCTCGATTACGAGCCGGATTGTACGCCCGATCCTCTGCGCGGTTTTTTCGATTTGGGCATGGATTCTCTGATGGCTGTTGAACTAAAAAACCGCCTTGCCGCACAATTGAATCTATCGTTATCATCGACGTTGATCTTCGATCAACCCAACATTCGTTCGCTGGCGGAATTTTTGGCGCACGAACATTTTCATTGGAATGACGATAGAAAAGTGGAAAAGCCGATTATCATTCCCGCATTGAACGAAGCGGCGAAGGCCGCTGATGATTCCATTGAGGATAAATTATCCCGCTTGGAAAAGTTGTTAAGAAGTGAAGAATAGGCGATGCTTCATGATTTCAACGAATTTAATTCTCATCGAAGGCATATCCGGTTCGGGAAAATCGACGACAGCTCAACGGCTTTATTTGAACATGATCCGTCAGGGAATCGACGCGCAATGGTTCTACGAACATGAGGTTCCCCATCCCATTTTCCATGCAGATGAAGTAGAAGCGGCTTTGAAAACAGGCCTATCCGAACCGAACCGCATTCATAAAAAAGCCTTGGAGAATTGGGAAAAACTTGCCAGCGAATTAAAAGGAACCCAGCGCGTCATTATCCTCGAAAGCGCTTTCTTCCAAACCTCGGCCGGTTCCTTGTTATTGATGGGTGCGGAAAAAGGCGAAATTATCGCCTACTCTCAGCAAATTCCTCCTCTAATCCACGAACTCCATCCGATTTTGATTTATCTTTATCAAGACGACATCGCACAGGCGCTGCATAGAATCAACGAAAAAAGAGGCGGCGAGTTTTATCGTTTTCTCATCGCAAAATTCAGCGAAACGCCATTGGGAAAAAAGCGGAAAATTGACAATGTAAATAAAATCGTAGAGGCGTTCCAACATTTTCGCGAATTCATGGATGCTCTTTATGAGCAATTTCCGCAGCGAAAACTCGCCATAGAAAATTCTCAAGGCGATTGGGACGAATATAGGCGGCGCATCGGCGATTTTCTCGGCATTGATAATATCGATCATCCATCCCATCCAATAAACAATTGGGCTGATTTCGCCGGACGGTACCGAGAAATCCATTCCGGCCAGGAATGGATCGTCGCCGTTGGAGATGATTTTTTATATTTCGACAATGCTTACAAAACTCGCTTGATCCACAAAACGAATAATGTCTTTTATCTAGAAGGCTCCTGCGTCGAATTGTCGTTCGAATGCAGCGGCGATAGCCGCATTTGCCGCGCCGTATGCCAAGGCCATCTTCCCGGCGAAGCGGCGATCGGAACCGTTTGGGAGAAGATCGACGCCTGAATCCATCTTGCTTCATGTTAGGCTGGATGAAAACGCGATGAAATTGAATTACATGCCGTATTGAATCACGAAACCACGAAAGAAAAGCGAAAATCACGAAAAAATGGGAAACCATTTCGAGAGTGATGATAGATGAGTCCATATATTAAATTGATTTCATGAATAGACTTTATTATCTCCGCTTTCGGTATTTAAAATTTTTTGCGATAATCGTCTCGCCCATTACGCTGAATCGCGCTGAACGCTATAGGAGATTCGTCATGTTCCGAAATGCTTTTATTATTGTTTGTTTGAATTTCTTTTGCCTGCTTGCTTCCGCCAGCGAAATTTTATTAATTCCCCAACCGCGCAGCGTGGAGATATTGTCAGGAGAAATCACATTAAGTTCCAACGCCGCGCTGTCGATTCCCGACGCCTCACATCCCGATTATCGCAACGCCGCGGATTTGTTGCGGCGGCGCATCGGTGAAATGACCCAGCCGGATTTTCCCCTCGCCGTCGCCCCAGCCGATTCGGACGCGCTGCAAATCGTATTGGCTATCGCCGGACGCGATGCGGCGGCGGAGGCGATAAACCAATTAGGAGAGAAGAAGCCGCAAACGCCGGAAGGTTATTTCTTGGAATCTACGTCCAAACGCATTCTATTGGCGGGGAACTCCGGCGCCGGGCTTTTCTACGCCGCTCAGACTTTTCTGCAATTGCTGTATCCTATAGATAATCACTCTCTGACGTTACCCGCCGTCCGAATCTCCGATTGGCCTGAATCCGGATTCCGGGGCGTCATGATCGATTCCAGCCAAGGGATTCTCCCCAACCTGGAAACGGTCAAACGCTTCATCGCTTCCATGGCCGAATTCAAACTCAATAAGTATTACCTCTATTCCGAAGATACGCTCGAATATCCCAACCAGCCGCTTATCGGCGAAACCAACGGACGCTATACGCCGGACGATATCCGCGCCATCGTGGCGGCGGGCGCGCAGAATTACGTCGAAATCGTTCCCTGCGTCCAATTCCACGGCCATTTGCACAACAACTTGCGCGTAGAAAAATATTCCGATCTCGCCGAAGTTCCTCACGGCGGCGAACTATCTCCCGGCCAACAAGGCGTTGACGAATTCGTCGAAAAATGCGTGAAAACCCTGGCGGAATTATTTCCCTCTAAATCCATCCATGCGGGCGGAGACGAAACTTACGAACTGGGAACCGGACGCAGCCGCGAACGGCATCCAAATCGTCCCGCTGGAGAAATTTACCTTGAACACGCTCTCAAGGTGCAGAAAATCATCCGCTCCTATGGCCGTACGCCGGAAGTCTGGGGCGACATTCTGCTGAATCATCCTGAAATTATTAACAGCATCCCTAAAAACATGCGCATGATGACCTGGAGTTACTTCGAGCGCCAAGACGATTTTACGCCGCTAGTAAAACCCTTCGCCGACGCTGGGCTTCCCTTCGTCGTCTGTCCCGGAGTTCGCAATTGGATGCAAATTTATCCCAATTTCAAAGGAATGAGCCAAGTCGTCGACGTCTTTCTCAAACGAGGCCGAGAGAGCGGAACCGATGGGATATTGAATACCTTATGGATCGATACTTGCGAAGAACTGCACAGCCTAAACTATTATGGCTTCGCTTACGGCGCCGCCGCCGGATGGCAGCCGCAAGCGCCCGATCTCGAAGCGTTCGAACGCGGTTTCGCCTGGGCATTTCACGGCGACGCAACGGGCGATGTTCTTAAGGTCTATCATGAAGTATTGGAATCCCAAGTCATCGCCGAGTCGCTCTATTCCGGCAGTTCTATCCGCCTCTTCTGGCTTGATCCCTTCGAGGAAGAAATCCAAAAACGCATTGTCCAGTGGGAACCGAAACTGCGCGATATGAGAATCCATGCCGAGAACGCATTGGAGCGCATATACGAAAGCCGCCAAAAGCCGCTGCGCAACGCCGATCTTTTGGACTTCATCGAATACGCCGCCCTGCGCCTCGATCTCGCCGGTCTCAAACTGCAATACGGCCCCGAAATGAGCCGCATCTATCGCGCCGCCCGTCAATCCAACGACCGCTCCCGCATCCAATTGGCGGGCATCCAATTGGGCGCCTCCACCAAAGCCAACAAATGCCGCGTTTACGATTTCATTTTTCTTGCCGGGAATCTGAAATCTCTCTACCGGGATTTGTGGCTGCGGGGCAATACGCCCTATAATCTAGAAGGAACGCTGGCGCTCTGGGACCGCGAAATCTTTCGCGGCTGGGAGATGTACGATAAAATCAACCAGGCGTGGGAAGAGTACTACAAAACCAAAGCGCTACCTGCTCCGGAAACGCTTGGATTTTACGTGGAATAATAGGAGGGATATGATGAACCAACCCATAATGCGTAGACGTTTTCTTGCCCTGGCGGGATGCGGAGGCCTCGCTCTTCTAGGGAGAAATCGGATAAATGCTTTTAGTGAAGAGGAACTCCCCCTTGAGCCGGAAGTTCTCTTAGGCGGCTTTACCTGGATCAAGCAATCCTGCTTCCGCATCCAGGATGAGGAGACGATCCTCTATTTCGATCCCTATGGCGTAACCGGTTCTCCGCGCGACGCCCATATTATTTTCGTCACGCATTCCCATGACGATCATTGCAATGTCTCCGCCGTCCGCGCCGTCATGAAAGAGGGAACGGTTCTCGTCACCGAGCCGGAATCGGCAACCAAGTTGAAAAGTCTGGGGCTGGAGACGAAAACGATGAAGCCGGGCGATAAAATCGAATGGAATAAACTAAAAATCGAAGCGGTTCCTTCCTATAACATAACCAAAACCAATCATCCCAAATCGAAAAACTATCTCGGCTTCGTCGTAACTCTCAGCGATGGGCGCCGCGTTTACCAGGCGGGGGATACGGATAACATTCCGGAGATGGCCAACATCGAAACGGATATCGCCCTTCTTCCCATAGGAGGAACCTACACGATGAACGCTGTGGAAGCCGCCCAAGCAGCGAAAGTCATCCATCCCGCCATCGCTGTTCCCATGCACTACGGCGCCGTCGTGGGCAGCGCCCAGGATGCCGAGAAATTCAAGCAGGAACTGGCGGGCGCCGTTGAGGTGATGATTTTCAAAGAAGGGCAATCCTTCCCGCCTGTCAAAACGAAAGTGAAAAATTGGAATCGGCAATAAAGCAAATTATACCAATCTGCGTTAAAATTGCAGCTTATAAATTCCCTCGCCCATTGGGAGAGGGTTAGGGTGAGGGAAATATAAGCCTAATAATATCAACCCTCACCTAACCTCTCCCAATCTTGGGAGAGGAATTTTGAAAACAACAATCTCAATGCATGTTGGTATTATCCATTGAAAGAACATAGGATATCATGGCATTATCTCCCCCGCCCGCGAAAGACGAGAGAGATGTTCTTTTGATGAAAAAAATTAGGCCATGACTAAATCGGCTTTGATTTTAATCACGACTTTTTTGACGCGTTCCGGACCGTTGATGGCGAGCTGAGGCCGATGGGCGTCTTGCGGCAGATAGAGGACGAAGAGTCCGGGGCTTAAGTCGGTATGCGCGGGAGCGGGTTTGCCGCAATGATGGAATTCGATATCTTTTTCCGGATTGTACGGCGTTTTCACTTCCAGCAACGCCTTGGGATGCCATTCGATCCGTTCGGTTCCCGCCAACAATAATTGGATATCCGCATAGATCCTATGCGTTTCCAGCCCTGTTTTCTCCGGCGGCAGGGTTTCGTAACTCATGATCCGCGCGAAGACGTCTTCGCCTATGATCTCGAATTTTTTCTCCTCCGCATCGGGTTTTAGGTCAAGAAGAAATTCGAAAGCGCGCCGGCCAGCGGGTCCAAACGAATATTGTTCCCAATTTTGCAGTAAGTCGACGATCATGTTTCACCTCAGTCCAATATATTTTGAATCTTATCTAACCATGAATTCGGCGAGAGGGAAGAGACGCG